>JAGBXB010000074.1 GCA_017629515.1 Lentisphaeria bacterium
CATACGAACTTATCAAGATCAGAGCACTGGTCGGCAAATCAGCCCCGCAGGGGCGCAGGAGCAACGCCATAGAGTAGGGCATCACATACAATCAGCCCCGTAGGGGCGCAGGAACATAGCCCCGGGTTTCAACCCGGGGGAAAATCACCCACCAGGAAACAAGTCCCGAAGGGACGCAGGAAATATCATACCGGAATATACTCATACTGCCGGATTTTTCTTACAGAGGTGTTGCCGTTTTGCAACACCTCCTTTCTATTTCTTTTACCTGCTTAAAGTCATATTGCTTACCTTGGCTTGACCGCCATCCACCCGCACATAAAAATAAAAACGGGAATTGGCAGGCAGTTCAACGGCAATGGGGAAACTTTGAGGCGTATCGCTCAATTTGAATTTTCCCGGAGTTAATTTTATTTCATGACCGAAAGG
The DNA here is from genome assembly GCA_017629515.1 of Lentisphaeria bacterium. Lineage (GTDB taxonomy): Bacteria > Verrucomicrobiota > Lentisphaeria > Victivallales > UBA1829 > RGIG5327. The sequence continues at coordinate 430 of JAGBXB010000074.1, forward strand.
CCGTTTATCCCCTTTTTTGCGGATACAGCCGGAAAGATATACGGTAAGAACTCCTTTGCCGGAAGCGGTGAGACTGCCTGAAAGTTTGATCTTCTGATCCAGGAGAGGGTAGTTCAAATATGTATAGATCACATCTTTGATGAGCATGAAGTTGCCTTCTTTGCTCTGCACAAAATCTGCAAGATGTTTTCCCCAGTATTTTGCAGTAATCACCCCTTTTTTATTTTCAATACTGCTTAAATCCCCGTTGCGCAAAACGGATTCCCCCGCAGAAGCCTTGCGGAAAGAAGAGATCTCATGGGGGGGTACTCCATCCAGACCTGCTCCCTCACTTACGGCAGGCGGCTGCAAATTGCGGCAGTTGCGGAAGAAATGGAATTTCCAGATATCTCCGCTTTTGATGCTGTCCATTTTCATACTTTTAAGAGGAATACGAATTTCCGCTGTATAACGGTCTTTCAATACTTTTACTGCCAGATCCCCTTTGTAATCAAAAGCGGCAGCACGCACTTTGGCATCGTGGAGCGTTCCGATACTGTTGAAAATAAGGTGATAATAATCTCCGTGGGGCGGCATGATGAATGCTTCCATACTGTCATCCTGCCATACCTGACCATCCCGTTCCCTGATATTGGCAACAAGTTTGCCCCAGGCGTGTTCTGTCATACATTCAAAATAAAGGTAAAGATTATCCTTGTCATAGAGGAGTTTCACCTTTGTTGCCTCTTTGGCTTCATCTTTGGTCTTGTAGTTGCGGAAAGAGGTGATCATTTCCGCTTTCCGCCATGCTTCTTCATCTCCAGTCCCGTCGATTTTTATTTTCTGTTCCGTTTTGACAAGACGCAATGTTTTTACCCCTGCCTGTGCTTTCCTGATGGCGGCGGCATCTTTGATCCAGTATTCCGTAAGATATTTTTTATCTCTGGCAATGCGGCTTTGCAGGATCTTATCCTTTCCTGCAAGTTTTTCTGCTTCGGCAAGGTAGTTTGTGAGACGCTTTTCCGCACCGGGGACAAGCAGGCAGTTGGCGTAGCGTTTCCCGCCGCCATACATGGCGTGACCGGGGAGACTTTCCCAGAGTTCCCTGCGGAACGCATGATATTTTTTCATGGGGACAGCAGCCTTGCCGTAATAGAGGGTATAGGCATGATCCAGCTCTTTTTCCACATTGAGATCTGCATTCCAGAGGAAACGGGAAAGCAGATAATAGAACTGCCAGTTGCTGTCCGGAATGGGCAGATCTTTATTGGTGCAGTCTTCAAGGAAATAGACAAGATTCTGTTCCTTGTAAAATTTCATATCTTTTTCCAGAGTGTATTCAAAAGGACAGTAGGGACTCTGGGAGTAGGAATAATAGTCAAAAATACCCATTTTGGGGCAGAGTTGTTTCCAGGCAAGGTAAAGTTCCCGGAAATATTTGTTGCATTCCGCCTTTTCATCCCCGATGGAGTGGACATAACATCTCTGATGGGGGCAATATACATTCAGGAGTCGTTTGTCGAATTGCAGGGGGATGGTGGGGACTTCCCGGTAATCGGAGTAACTTAAAAAACTCATATCCGCTTCCGGAATTTTTTTATACACTTCTTCAGCGATCTCTTTCACAAAACGGTTGGCATAGTTGGAAAGAGAGAATTTTCCATTTTTATCTGTTCCGTATTTTTTACAGTTGTCACATTCGCACCAGCCGTTGGTGGAGTCGTGATAATTGATGGTGAAACTTGCTTTATAGGAAACATTGCGGATGATATATTCCGCCACCATTTTCCGTACGGCCGGATTGGTGAGACATCTCTGGGAACGCTCCTGACAGGTTCTTTTGCCTTTTTGAAGCGGGAAATATTCCGGATGGGTCTTAAAAAGAGCCTGGGGAACGGACAGTTCAAAGGTAAGGTGTCCTCCTCCGCGGATATTGGCATTTCCGGTGGAGTGGTGATCCAGTCTGGCACGGGAAAGATTGGGGTAGTTCTGATTGATGGTCCAGTGATATGCCCTGCGGGAAAGCCACTCTTCCATCTGCTGCATGGGGACAGGTTTTACGGAACCGCTCCAGCAGCTCATTCTGCGGCTTTTCACCCAGGGGGAGCGGAAATCATCTATATTGTTGAGGGTGATGTTTTTTGCAGAGGGATAATATGTGCCGTCACTGGAAGCGTGAAAAAAGCGTACCCCCAGATAGTCTTCAATAAAAGTGTAAGTGCCGTACAGCACTCCGGATGGGGTTTTCCCGGCAATGAAAATGGCTTTGCCTGTTTTGGGGGAATCTTCACTGATGATGTAAAAGGCATCGTTACTGTCTGCTTCCTGCAATTTTTTCACCGCTTTGGCGGGGAGCAGTCTTCTGCCGTTATCCAGAGTGACACACATGATCTCCACCTTGTCGAGTCCTTCATTGCGGAATACCCGGTACACCGGGCCGGGCATGGTGGTACGGTCAAGCTGTACTCCGGAGATCTTTTTGATCGCATCCTGCAATTCTGTTACAGCACGGAATTCACTGGCGGAGGGGTTGGGATTTCCCTGGATACGGGCATTGCCCTTCCCGTTTTTCACAAGGGTATAATCACTTGCAGAAAGTATGCTTCCTGTGAGGAGCAGGAAAAATAGAAACAGTTTTTTCATGTGCGGGGATCCTTTGTTTTATACCTTAATTATGATTGATGTTTTTCTTTTTGTCAGGGTGTCCGCTTGCGGGCCAGGAGTACCAGATCAGGTTTTTCTTGTAAACGCCCAGCTGGGTAAAATGGACATTATACACACTGCCGTCACAGAATGCCAGATTGTTGCCCCGGCTGTGTTCGTTACGGAATTTTGTATCATTATATCCCCCTGTACAGAGCAGTAATCCCAGTGCGGAAGGATATCTGGCGGTGGAGGGTTTGAAGAAGATCGTAGTTCCGCTGGGGAGTCTGGGGACGATGGAAGCCTGCCAGCCGCAGTTGTATCTGTCATAATACTCGGGAACGGTCATTGGTTTATCTTTCGCGGTGACAATGGAAAAGTTGGTGTCTCCGGTATAATAGGTACTGCCGTCCGCCCGTTTATCCATAGTACCCTGAGCTTCCATTTTCCGTCTGGTGAGATCGCAGATAAAGTGATTTGCTTTGAAACTGTCCCGGGGCAGTTTCAGATAACCCAGGTCCATAAAATACCATACAAAAGATGTGCCGTAATTGGAACCCAGATACCCCTGTCCGGGCATGAAACCTTTGGCGTCCCCCTCGTACAGCTGGAAAGTCATTGCCGCATGTTTCATTTTGGAAACACAGGAAAGTCCCTGGGCGGTTTCCCTTGCTTTGTTCAATGCCGGAAGCAGCATCCCGGCAAGGATGGCGATGATGGCGATAACCACCAATAATTCGATAAGGGTGAACCTTTGGCGTCGCATAATATACATTATGTTACCTCCTTTGAGTTTGTTTTTGTTATTTTTCAACCTTCTCATATTTCCCATATTTCCCATATCGTGCGGGGAAAACATATTTGCGTTTCACATAATGTATATTATGCGAAACATAAAACACCGATATTATCTGTATATTTACTTACAAATTGCTGTTTAATATATATTATATACAAAATTACAGAATTTTCAAGAGGATGACAGGAAGTTTTTCCCCAAATCGTGTGAAATTTTCATCATTCTGAAAATATAAGAGAAAAGAGGAAGTTTTTTGGCTTCCGGGCAGCCAGAGGGAATTTTACCCGGAGTAATGTAAAGAAACTTCCGCAATGTACTTCAAAAAAAAAGATATTATGAGCAGGTCAAAACCAACCCATAATATCTTTTTATGTTCAAAAAGGAACGCTTACCGTTTCACACGGGCATTACCGCTCCAAATGCTCCAAACCTGTTCTTCATCAGCAGGCTGTGCATAGTCGGTAAGGTGGGTGGTGGCAAGAGCACCGGTAGCCCAGCCGAACTGGATCCATTTTTCTTCTTCCCAGCCTTTGAGGATGGCATAAAGGAAACCGCCTACGAAACCGTCGCCGCCGCCGATACGGTCGAGAACGCCGATCTCACGGGGTTCAACCACCTGCCATTGGCCGTTTACATTGGCAATAGCTCCCCAGAGATGGGTATTGGCACTTATCACCTGACGCAGAGTGGTGGCAAATGCAGTGGCGTTGGGATAGGCTTCTTTGACTCTTTCCACCATTTCTTTGAAGCTGTCGATCTTGCCAGCGATCCCTTTTCCACCTGCTTCGGGGCCCTGGATCTTCAAGCAGAGCTGGAAGTCTTCTTCGTTTCCGATAAGGATGTCGGAAGCGGCGGCGATCTCTGCAAAGGTGGCGGAAAGTTCTTCTTCACGGCCTTTCCAGAAAGAAGCACGGTAGTTGAGGTCGAAAGAAACTTTTGTGCCGTATTTTTTAGCAGCACGGGCAAGTTCCAGACAGAATTTACTTGTCTTGGGGCTCATGGCGGCGATCAGACCGGAAAGGTGAACGATCTGCACACCTTCTTCACCGAAAATACGGTCAAGATCGAAGTGTTCCACGCTCAATTCACGCCCCACTTCACCGGCACGGTCATTCTGTACCCGGGGACCGCGGCTGCCGCATCCGCTGTCGGCAAGGTTGAACTGGTGACGGAATCCCCAGGGATTATCCTGTTCAAATTCAGGTCCTTCATAATCCATGTGACGGCCGGCAAGATTGTCCTTGATCATACGGGCAATGGGAGAACCTTTCACAAAAGCAGTCAATACTTTTACTTTGAGTCCCAGGAAAGAAGCGATACTTGCCACGTTGGATTCGGCACTTGTCACCTGCATTTTGAAGGTGTCGCTGCAATGGAAGGGCTGACCGTCAGCAGGGGTGAGGCGAACACCCATACTTGTGGGGATCAGCATTGCATATTTTGCATCTTTTTTAAGTTCGATAGCCATAATATTTTCCTTTTATTTTCAATCTTTGATAAAGTTTTTTCTCAATGCCCACAATCCCAGAGCGGGATTGCTGATAAAGTAGATCTCTTCCCCGTTGACGGTATTGAATCCGTCTTTCAGGTTGTTGACATCATACTTTTTCATCATCTCATCCAGTGAGGCATATTCATATCCCACAGATTCGATCTCTTCTTTTGTCATACCGGGACCAGGGCAGTAAATGATTTTGAATCTGCCTTCGCTGGAACCGTGGATCAGGTGGGCGGCTGCCCCCAGACTCCCGTTGAGTTCCGGATTTTCCGCAACAGCTTTCAGGGTATTGGGAGTTCCTTTGTAACCGTATTTACGGATGACCTCATCATTGCCTTTATCTTCTCCAAACTCTTTCAAGCCGGGGGCAAGCACGATAAGTTCCCCGTTATCGGCGATCGCCATACGGGTACGGTACACGCTCTTATTGCCAAGCCAGGTACTCTTGAACTCTTCCGGATCAAGATATACCACAACCTTTTTGGGAGCTTTTTCCAGCAATACAAGGTTGGTAAGCACGCTCAATTCGGCAGCAGCATTGAATACACTTGCATCATCTCCGGAGAAGAACCCTCTCATAGCCATTTTCCCGGTATTTTCATCTTTGCTCATTACAGTAAGCATATAGACGATGGGAAGATCTTTAAGGAAGGTATCCACGCCGTAGTTGAAAAGTCTGCGTACAGGGGAATCGGCTCTGCCCATCAGGTTTTCGCAACCGGCAACAGCTCCCAGGAAGTGGGATTTATTGATGATGTCGGAACCGCCTACACCCACCATAAGGTTTTTGGTGTAATTCGCCATTCCCACAACTTCATGGGGGACGACCTGACCGATGGAGAGAATAAGGTCATAGCCATCAAAGAGGATCTTGTTGACCTGGATCTTCACTTCATAATCCAGTTTGCCTCCGGAAAGTTCTTTCAGAAATTCAGAGGAGGCAGTCCCCATGGTGACTACATCATTTCTCCAATCATGGACTTTGAAAAGAGAACGGGGGATCTTATCCCCGAACATGAGGGAAAGTTCTTTTTCCCCCATGGGTGCATGAGTACCCAGAGCAGGCATGATATCCATCTGCCATGCATCTTTGTATGTTTCATACACCATTTCCGTGATCTTGCCGGCGTAGGAGTTGAGCCGGGTATGATCCGGGGGAAGCAGAAGCATTCTGCCCCCCTTTTTTCCACTCTTTTCCACAGTTGTTTTGATGAGGGAAAGAAGTTCCGCATCACTTACGGAAACATCCACTCCGCTCTTCTGTGCAAAGATACTCATACTATATTATCCTTGTGTGGAGATTATGCCATGTAGGTACCGGCAACGGTTTTGCCGCTGTGTTCGGTCCATTCGGTGTGATAGGCTTCTTTGCGGGGTTTGTCCACTCTTTCATAGGTGTGGGCACCGAAGTAGTCACGCTGGGCCTGGAGCAGGTTTGCAGGCAGGCAGGCGGAACGGTAGCCGTCAAAGTAGGCAAGAGCACTGGAGAAGGCGGGAACAGGTACGCCCATGAGGACGGCCTGTGCCACAACTTCACGCCATGCTTTCTGGCAGCGGTCGATGGAAGCGTGGAAGAAATCATCCAGCAGGAGGTTGTCGATAGCAGGATTCTTGTCAAAGGCTTCTTTGATTCTTTCCAGGAACTGGGCGCGGATGATGCAGCCGCCTCTCCAGAGAAGAGCGATTTCACCGTAGTTGAGGTTCCAGTTGTATTCTTTTGCGGCAAGGCGCATGAGCTGGAAGCCCTGTGCGTAGGAGCAGATCTTGGAGGCATAGAGAGCCTGACGGACTTTTTCGATAAATTCTTTTTTGTCGCCGGTGAATTTGGGAGCTTCGCCGGTAAGGATCTTGGAAGCGGCAACGCGTTCTTCTTTCACTGCGGAAAGGCAGCGGGCGAACACAGCTTCGGCAACGGTGGGAGCGGGTGCGCCCAGATCAAGGGCACTCTGGCTTGTCCATTTACCGGTACCTTTCTGTCCGGCGGCGTCAAGGATGATGTCCACAACGGGTTTGCCGGTTTCGGGATCGGTTTTGGTGAAGATGGCACTGGTGATTTCGATAAGGTAACTGTTAAGTTCCCCTTTGTTCCATTCTTCAAAGACTTCATGCAGTTCAGCAGCTTCGAGGCCGAGAACATTTTTCAGGATCCAGTAGGCTTCGCAGATCATCTGCATATCGCCGTATTCGATACCGTTGTGCACCATTTTCACATAGTGACCGGCACCGTTATCGCCAACCCATTCGCAGCAGGGAAGTCCGCCCTGGACTTTTGCACAGATCGCCTGGAAAATGGGTTTCACATGTTCCCATGCTTCGGGTGCGCCGCCGGGCATCATGGAGGGACCGAGCAGTGCGCCTTCTTCTCCTCCGGAAACACCGGTACCCACAAAGCAGAAACCTTTTTCAGCAAGATATTTGGTTCTGCGGATGGTATCCTGGAAGAAGCTGTTACCGCCGTCAATAAGGATATCGCCTTTTTCCAGATAGGGGAGGAGCTGTTCAATAAGATCATCCACAGGTTTACCTGCTTTTACCATCATCATGATCCGGCGGGGAGTTTTGAGGCTTCCGCAGAGTTCTTCCAGAGAGTGGCAGCCGATAAAGTTTTTGCCTTTGCCTCTGCCGTTGACGAAGTTGTCAACTTTTTCCACTGTACGGTTGTAGACTGCGGCGGAGAATCCTTTGCTTTCCATGTTGAGGACGAGGTTCTCGCCCATAACGGCAAGACCGATAAGACCGATGTCTGCTTTGTTTTCCATTTTTTTTCCTTTTTTGTTGGAGTTTGTATAACTGAGTTTGTTAGATTTCTACCAATAGACTCTTTTAAATATAATACTATAAGGGAATATTTTCAAGTGCTTTTCTCATATTTGAGGTAAATTCAAAATCCGACAGAAAAAAAACATTTTTTTTCTTTTTTTTCTTGTATTTTCTTGAAATAAAGGTATTGTATTTTGTAAATAACGATTATAAAGTGAGATAACAGAATATGTCAAATAAATTCAAACAGCGTTTCCTGCTGATTTTTATCACAGTTTTTCTGCTTTCCTGTATGGAAACAAATGCAGGAATCTGTCCTTCTACCATCAAAAGTATCGTTACAGCACAGAAAAATAAAAGAATAAGGGAAAAAAGGGCAGAACGGCAAAGGGAAAAGCTGGCAAAAGATGCCGGGAACACGGATGCCGGAGTGAAAATGAATTCCGGTTACGGAAACTTTGATCCTGATAAAAGACGCACATTTTCTGATACCGGAAAAAGACTTGACTTTGATCCTGATAAAAGACGCACATTTTCCGATACCGGAAAAAGACTTGACTTTGATCCTGATAAAAGACGCACATTTTCCGATACCGGAAAAAGACATGACTTTGATCCTGATGAAAGAAAATCCTTTTTTCAAAGGAACCGGAATTCCGCCCGCAATAAAAATTGATGATTTGACGCAGAATAAAGGAAGCGTAAAATAATGATTTATCCCGGAAAAACTTATACCTGCTGTTGTTTTTTTTGCTGTTTGCTCTCTGCCGTTCTTTTCTTATTGCCTTTTGCCCCTTTACAGGGGGGATGCCCCGCTGCTAAAAAGCCTTGCCCCCGGGCTACTGCCTATAAAAAGCCTTGTCCAAAGACAAAAAGTTTGCCCATGAAAAAGTGGAAAACGGTAAAGGCAAAAAAGGCAAAGGTAAAGAAAAAAACTTACAGAAAAGATGAAAAACCTCAAATCAATGAACCTGCCACATACAGACGCCCGGAAAAGGTGGAGTATAAAGAAAAAGAGCATTTGGAGGAAAAAATAGAATTTTCTCCGGAAAAATCTCTTCTTGCAATCCATCAACAGCAGCTTTTTCTCCTGAAAAACAGAAACTCCATGAGCCTGGAAAAATACGGGGAATGTGCCGGCAGACTGAAAATACTGACGGATGAACTGGAAAAACATTTTCCCGTACATACTCTTCCTTACGGGGAAAATTGCAGTAAACTGCACCTCCTTGTCAGAAGATTGAAAAGAAAAGGCAAGGAAAGCGCATTTCAAAATCTTTCCGAAGAAGAGATCCTCCTTGAGATCCATAAGAGACAACTTGCCGCCTTATTATCCGGCAAGGGGAATCGATCACAAACTCCCTGATAAAAAAGAGTTTCCCCTGTCAGAGAGGATAAATGGAAAACAGGGGAAGAGGTTGTTTGACGGCAGAGGGGGATATTTTTTCCCCTTTCTGTATTTTCTGCAACTGCTGTAAATATTCTTTCCAGAGTTCCGAACCGCCGTTTTCCTCATTTCCTGCCGGGACAGTCAACTTTGCCAAAAGAGATCTGAAATCATTTTTGCAGTCTGTATTTCCCTTTTTCCCCGCTTCATATAAAGCCGCAAGGCAGGAAATGCGTACATGATCCGTATCAAAGGAACGGGGACTCTGGGGAATGATGATACACTCCTTTTCCGCAAGAGTACACAGGTCTTTGCGGCATTGTGCTGTAAGATCCAGAAGTGACACAGCATAGATGGATGCAGCACGCACATCGGAAAATTCCTGCTTTCTGTTCTTCACATATCTGCAAAGGAGTTTGCCATACAGTTTTTTGATGCTTTCCCTGTTTGTATAACTTCTTTTTTCTTTCAGGATCTTTACAATAGAAGTAACGGACGCAAGAACGACCGCAGGATCTCTGTCCGGCAGTATTTTCTGCAAGGGGACAAGACATTTTTCCGACGGGATCTTCCCCAGATTTTCCGCAACACATTTCCGTATGCTGTTATCTTTGCTTGTGCTTTTTTTCACAAGAAAAGGGATACTTTTTATTACTTTTCCATCTCCGAGAAGAGTAATGGCAAGAGTTTGCAGTTCCTGTTCTCTTACAGGATGATCATTGTTTTTTTCTGTTTCATCCAGGAAAAACATGATTTTATCATCATATTTTGCATCTCTTATGTGTGCAAAAAAGCGTACCGCATCCAATCTTGCCTCCGGAAACTTTTCCGCATATTGTATTATACTTTTTCTTACCTTTTCCGGAGGGTTCATTTTTACAAGGCTTCTTACAACTTTTTCCCTTAAAACCGGATCTTTTTCAAGGAGAAGAGCCGATAATTTTTCTGCGGAACGGCTTGTTCTGCCTTTTTGCAATGCCTCCACTGCCGCAAGGCGGATGGAGGAAATATAAGTGGGGGAAAGAAATTGCTGCAAAAGATTTTCTATTGCCGCATCATATACAGCATTTGCTGTAAATTCTTTAAGGAAAGCAAGGATAAGACCGCAATCGGCATCCCGGAAGAGATCCGGGAAAAACTTTTCCGGAAGTCCTTTTTTATATGCCGCTGCCCGGGCAAGGTAATAACGGACAAGATAAGGATTTCCCGGTAAGGAAGTTTTCAAAAGATCTTCCGGAATATTTTTACTGTCACATTGCAGAAGCGCAAAGGCTGTACCCCATGCCTGCCGGTGGGGATCTTTGCCCTGCCGGAAAAGGGAAATGAGTTTTTTGCCGATATTTTTACTTTGTACGGCAAATGTTCCGAAAAGATCCCGCATCACATATTCATCACTTTTTCCGTTAAGTTTATTCAATACTTTTTCCGGATCGGGAGAGGAGGAGAGAAGAAAATATAATTTTGCGGCGCATTTTTTGCTTTCCGTATTATAAAGATCCATATAAGAAAGACTTTTTGCTGCAAAAGATGGATCTGCATACCCTTTTTGCGCAAGATAAAGAAGAGAGGAAAGGAGGGCACTTTGCGGGAAAGGTTCTTTTTCATTTTCCAGAAGCACGGCTATCTTCCGGAAAGTAGCCTTGCTGTGACTTTTCCCCAATTCAGAAGCAAGAACCGCACGTAAAGAGGGATCTTTCAAATTTTCATACAAAGAAACATACTTTCCCAGTTTTTCTTCCGGTACAAGTGCGGGAAGTTCTCCGGGGGAAATATTGGCGGAAAGCAGAATCGTCTTATTCCATTCCTCCATAATATTTTTGTATCTTTTTTCTGCATTTTCTTCTGCGGAAAAAAGAACAGGAGCAAGAAAAAATGCAAGAATAAAAATTGTCAGAACAAAGAAGGAACTCAAACAGGGTTTTCTTACAGCGTCATACATCATAAACCATCCATTTTTATATCAGTCTTTATTTTCCAGTTCAGAAAGTTTTTCCCGGAAAAACTCTATCATTTCCTGTCGGAATTCCTCTCTGGCAAGGGCAAATTCAAAAGTACTTTTGAGGAATCCTGTTTTACTGCCCAGATCATATCTTTTTCCGTCAATGATCCTTGTAAACATCTTCTCCTTTTTAAGAAGACTTTTCATAGCATCGGTCAACTGGATCTCCCCGCCTTTCCCCGGAGGGGTATTTTCCAGCTCTTCAAAGATCCCGGGAGTAAAA
>JAGBXB010000075.1 GCA_017629515.1 Lentisphaeria bacterium
ATCTCTCTGGGTAAAGATATGGAAAGTTTCCGGAAGATCCGGGATAAGAAAGAGGTTGTGCTGGATCTGGAACAGCGGTGGCAGGAATATCAGGCGGAAAAGAAACTTTTGGAAGAACAGGAAAAATTTTTGAAAATGGATCAGGAGAACGATTCTTCCAAAGAAAAGAAAGGGAAAGATCTCTATTTGAAAGAGACTCTTGCCATATTGAATGATTATATTTCCTGGTTTGGAAAAGTCCGGCATTATTGAGAGGATTTTTCGGATCTTCCTGTAAAGATTTCCGGAAAAAAGAGTGCGGGGAAAAGCTCTTATAAAAAGGAGTTTTCCCCGCATCAGAATTTTAAAAACTCTTATTTATCAAACAGGATTACGCAAAAGGGCTTCTGCTATGCGGATACCGTCTGCGGCGGAAGAGGTGATCCCCCCCGCCATTCCGGCACCTTCTCCGGCGGTATAAAGCCCGGGGAGGGAACTGCATAAGGTTTCCGGATCTCTTATAAACCGGACCGGGGAGGAAACATGGGTTTCCAGACCCACAAGCACGCCTCTGTTGATAAAGGAGGTAGCCATACTGTCAAAGTGTTTCAGGGCACGGTGCAGGGCTCTGGCGATATTTTCCGGCAGGATCTCATGGAGTTTTGCCGGTCTCAATCCCATGGAGTAGGAGGAGAAAAGTCTGGAAGAAGAGGAACTTTTCCGGACAAAATCCACTGCACTCTGGGCAGGACAGGTATAATCACTTCCGCCGGCGGCAAAGACTTTCTGTTCCAGTTCATCCAGAAAGGCAAAAGCCTTGTGGGGAGTGGAAAAGTTTTTCTCATCCATGGTGGAAATAATGGCAGAATTGGCAAAACGCCCGTCACGGGCGGCATTGCTCATCCCGTTGGTGGATAAACGCCCCTCTTCCGCAGTGGAGGGAATGATCTCTCCTCCGGGACACATGCAGAATGTGGTCGCTCCCCCGATACTGCCATTACCCATGGGACGGGAGATAAAGTTGTATTCCGCACTTCCGACAGCAGGAGGTGCTTCCGGAAGACCGTACATGATCCGGTTGATATAGTTCTGCGGGTGTTCGATACGGCAGCCAAGCTGAAAGCCTTTCATACTGTACTGCACATTTTCCTCCACAAGGGAAAGGATGAACTTTCTTGCACTGTGTCCGCAGGCGGCAATTACCGCAGGCGCAGAGATTTTTTCGCCGGAGGCAAGGAGTACTCCGGCACATTTCCCCTCCCGGACAAGAATTTTTTCCACTCTGGCATTCCAACGGAATGTGCCGCCCAGAGCCATGATTTTTTTCCGCAGAGATGCAATGACAGAGGGCAGTTTATCCGACCCGATATGGGGGTGACTGAAATAGGAGATCTCCTGCGGGGCGCCGCATTGGACGAATGTATCCAGAACAAACCGGATCGCCGGATCTTTGATCCGTGTGAACAATTTACCGTCACTCCATGTACCGGCACCGCCTTCACCGAAAAGAAAATTGCTTTCCGTATTCAACTGTCTTGTGGCAAGGAAGCCTTCAATGTCGAATTTTCTTGCATCCACGCTTCTGCCTCTTTCCAGGATGACGGGTTTGCACCCGGCAAGGGCAAGGATATATGCGGCAAAAAGTCCGGCAGGACCTGCTCCTATGATAACGGGAGACTGGATCCCGGAATGGTTTATAAACTCATTTTCCCCTGCTTCTTTTTCCTCCGGAGCGGAAACGAGGGGAAATGTACTCTGCACGCCGGAACGCAGATCGGCAACGAGAGAGTACAACAGTTTGATATCCCCTTTCCTGCGGGCATCAATACTGCGTCTGATGATCTTGTAGGAAAGAACATCGGAAGCCTTTACTCCGCATTTGGCGGCAATATGGGGATGCAAAACAGAATCGATCTCTCCGGGCAGTTTATTTGCCGAAAGAGTGAGATTGTCAATAGATATCTTCATATTATTTCACAGGGTTTTGCAAGGGGGGAAGTCCCTTTTCAGATCTGCCCCGGTTCACTTCCAGCAGAAATGCCGGATCTCTGAAAATAAGTTTGGTGAGTTTTGTCTTGCTGACATTCATCGCCTGTGCCGCCACAGGAATATCCCAGGAACTTGCCAGAAGAAAATCCAGCATGAGGGCAAGGGCAGTGGAATAGGTCTTTACATTGTTGAGAGCAGGCGGCGGGGAAAGTACCGGTTGCGGAGTGGAATCCGTAATGGGATTGCGGATCTTCAAAGCGATACGCAGACGCAATTTTTTGAGAGCGTTGGATAAATTTCTTGCCTGACTGCGTTCACGGGTATCTTCTGCGGAAAGACCGCTTGCTTTATGGATCAAACGTACTGCGGAAGAGGTTTTGTTCACCTTCTGTCCGCCGTTGCCGGAACACTTGTGAAAATCAATGATACAGCCCTGTTTCAAATGCTCATCATCTTCCATCAGCCAAAGATTTCTCTGCTCTGTTTCTGACATAAAAAATTTTCTCCGCAGGAAATACGGCTCTGCCATACAAAAAACTTTTCCATCGTACAGGCGACCGATCCCGATCTATTATTTTCATAAGATTTTATTACTGATAATCAACTCTATTGCATATAATATACATCTTTTTTGCCGTATTTACAAGTTTTTTTTCTTTTTTTCAAAAACCCCCCTTTCCGTCATGGAAAAAACAGAGTTGAAAAATTCCGGTACTGTCACTGCCCGGAAAGAGCAAGGATAAAATGCAGAGTTATGATTGGATCTTCTTCAGAAGGAATGCGGGAAATAAACAGCTCTTTTTCCTCTTTTTTTCCGGTCTTTTCATTTGTTTTACATGATTATCCGGATCTTCCCCCGTAAAAAAGGTTGATATTATTTGCCGCTCCTGAAAATTCGTTTTTTTTCAGAACAATAGAGAGATGCTCATATTGAAAAGTGCAGAATATATGCTATTTTAAGTATCTGCCGGAATCGTGCGGAAAAACTGTCCGGGAACACAATCAGAAAAGTATAAGAAGCGGAGGATTGAAAATGTCTGTCAGATTTATTGTTGTAGGATTCGGTTTCATGGGGCAGACTCATGCCGGAAATATCCTTAAACATCCGGGAGCGGAACTTGCCGCTATCGTGGATCCTTATCCCCCCACAGACCGCCTTGCCACAATAAGAGGTAATAAAAATACTGTTACCATCACAGCTGCCGATGTGAAAGAGATCCCTCATTATTCTTCTATGGAGGAAGCATTCCGGAAAGTCAAAGCCGATGCTGTTATCATTGCCCTTCCCACCCTTCTGCACTATTCTTCCGTCATGTACTGCCTGGAACAGGGTTTTCATGTGCTGGTGGAAAAACCTTTTGCCATCAAGGTTGATGAGTGTGAAAAAATGGTGCAGGAAGCGGAAAAGAGAAAGAAACTTCTTGCCGTCGGTTATGTTGTGCGCTGTATGAAAGAATACATGATCCTGCGCGATTACATCAAAGAAGGCTTTTACGGGAAACCGGAATTTATTATGTTCTCCCGTATCACAGGAGTACCCGCATGGGGCAACTGGAAAGATCCGGAATTCATCAAGGCTTCCGGCGGAGCATTGTTCGACCTTTTCTCCCACGATGCGGATATAACAAGATTCTGTCTGGGGGAACCTTCTGAAATCCTGCCGGATAAGATCGTGAGCAGAAAATTCAACGGCAATATGGTTTCCGCCATCTTCCGTTATCCCTCCTGCGATGTACGGATCGACAGCGGATTTGTGCCGCCCTCTCCCTATCCTTTCAACAGACAGTTTTCCGCATTCTTTGAAAAAGGGACGCTTCTTTGTGAGGGCAGTACCCTTAAATTCATCACACCGGAAGGGATAAAGCAGATCGACTTGACCGATGACAATCCCTACTATACCGAACTGGCAAATTTCATTGCCGCATTGGAAAAAAATGATTATTCCGGTGTTTGTACCGGAGCGGATGCCGCCCACTCCATCGAGTGTTGTAATTACATCGCAAATAAACTTGAAGAAGAATAAAACATAAAGGGTAATATTATGAATTTGAGTATGATGTCCTGCATGATCGGCAGTTCTCTGCCTCCCTCCGAAACCATTGAAGCGGCCAGATATGCCAATATTGATGCTGTGGATTGGATCACCTGCCACAATACTCCTGCAAAGGAATTGAAAAAGATGAGCGACGATGCCGGATTGAAAATCGTTGCCTATACTGATTTTGCCTGGAAGTTCCAGGATGGAAGAGAGGATTGGAAAGATGAGTACCGTACCATTTTCGATAATGCGGCAGCTCTCAATGC
This sequence comes from Lentisphaeria bacterium, assembly GCA_017629515.1. Lineage (GTDB taxonomy): Bacteria > Verrucomicrobiota > Lentisphaeria > Victivallales > UBA1829 > RGIG5327. The sequence continues at coordinate 4,273 of JAGBXB010000075.1, forward strand.
GCCTGTTGTGATGATCCCTCCCTTTGCCATCAAAGGTAAAGATCTGAAAGAAGGTTTCAAGGCTTGGAAAGACTATTACTGCGAAGTAACGGAAGAAGCAAAAAAATACCCCTTCACCCTTACTCTGGAAAGTACCGGAATGGCAACAAGTCCCGTAGTGACCGGCGAGGAAGTGTTGGAGATCCTGCAGGCGGCACCCGGTTTGAAAGTTACTTTCGATGAGGGCAATACTTCCACCGCCTGCGATCCATTGAAAGCGTATGATCTTCTCAAAGATCATGTGGTGCATTTCCATCTGAAAGACTGGCTTATTTATGACAGTCCCGCCGAAGGAACTTTCCCCAACCGTGACGGCAGACACCGGGCGAACATCATTATAGGTGAGGGCATGCTGGATCTGAAAGCATTCTGGGATATCGTTCTGCCCGAACAGAAAAAGAATTGCTATGTCAATCTGGAAACATTTGATTTTACGGGGAAAACATCGAAAAAAGAATCCATTAAAAAAGTAGCAGATCTTTTAAGAAACTGGTAATATTTTTTCATTCAGCAATAACTAAAAACAAGGAAAAAATCATGACTGCAAAAGCAAAAGCCAAAACTGCTCCCGCTAAAAAAGCGGAAAAAACTCCCATGGAGATCGGTGTACTTGCCATGCTCCGTCCCAACACCAATCCTTTTAAAACCATTGCGGATTTCGGTCTGAAAACCGCACAGGTTCAGTGCTGGGATATGAGTCTTTTAAACGAAAAATTTGCCAAAGAAACCAGAAAACAGATGGAAGATACCGGTGTGCGTATGGCTGCTTACTGGGCTGGTTACACCGGAAGGATCGTCTGGAATTCCTACGACGGCCCTGTTACCTGCGGTCTTGTCCCCCGTGATCTGCGTGCAAAACGTGTGGATGAATTGAAGAGAGGTGCGGATTTTGCAAAAATGCTTGGTGCGCCCGCTATCATCACCCATTGCGGATTTATCCCGGAAAACCCCAGAGATGAACTTTATCCCGAAACCGTTAATGCCATCCATGAAGTTGCCCGTCACTGTATGGAACTGGGACTGGACTTCTGGTTTGAGTCCGGTCAGGAAACTCCTCTCACCCTTTTGCGTACCATTGAAGATCTTGCCATGCCCAATCTGGGTGTGAACCTGGATACTGCCAATCTGATCCTTTACGGACGTGGCAATCCTGTGGATGCGCTGGATGTGGTTGGTCCCTATGTAAAGAACCTGCATGTGAAAGACGGTGTGTTCCCTGCCAACTCCAAAGTTCTCGGTCAACAGAAAGCTCTGGGCGAAGGGGTGGTGGACTTTGATAAAGTCATCAAAAAACTGTATGACCTCAACTTTACAGGGGAACTTATCATCGAACGGGAGATCAGCGGTCCCCAGCAGGCCATTGACATCCGTAAAGGGATCACATTCCTTTCCAAAATCGTGGAAAAATACGGGAA
>JAGBXB010000076.1 GCA_017629515.1 Lentisphaeria bacterium
CAAAAGGATTATCCCTGTAAAAAAGACGCGCGGTAATGATGTAGGCAACAGCAATCAGAAAAATATCCACAAGGGGATGTACGGCAATAAACAAATATTTTTTATGGGGGACTTTGATTCCATTGGAAATAATGGTGGCGGCATCATAAAATTCAATGGTGGCAAAACGCACAACGAAAAAGAGTACGGTAAGGAGAATGGCAAAACTCAAAAACAACATTCTGTCGCTGAAAAAGACTGCCACCATAGCCCCGCCAGCCATGAGAAATGCCAGGATATAAAGGGTGTAGGCTGTTTTCCTCTGGTCCTTTGTTTCATCTTGGATACGGTGATGGATATGATCATGATCTCCGGTCATAACACCAACTCCGGGTTCTTTATGGATATATTTGCGGGAAAGTCTGCGGCAGATGGCAAGAAATACATCGAAAACAGGAACTCCCATTGCAAGAAGAGGAACCAGAAGGGAGGTAAATGTTGCCGTTTTAACCGATTCCATCATACTGAAATAAGCGAAAAATGTTCCGATAAACAAACTGCCAGTATCCCCCATAAAAATCTTTGCAGGAGAAAAATTATACTTCAAAAACCCCAGCAATGCACCACAGAAAATAATCATAAGCATAAGATTATCCGGAGCAGAACCGGATATAAAAAACCATATTGCAAGAGAAAATGCGGAAATGGAGGCTAAACCGGCGGCCACACCATCCATCCCGTCAATCAGATTGAATGCGTTAGTTATACCGATCACCCAGAAAATGGTCAAAGGCAATGCAAGATATACGGGAAGAGAAAAACCAAGCAGAGAGTTATATCCGGCTCCGGAAACATAAAAAAACACAGCAACAATAAGCTGTACGGCTAATTTGAGTTTACTGGAAAGTTCATATCTGTCATCCAGAACCCCTAATACAGTAATTACCGAAAGCGGTATACCCAACTGAAACAAAAGAGCCTTTCTGACAAAAAAAACACCACCGCCACCTTGCAATCCGCCAGTAAGGATAAAATAGAGAATGGTAATGACACCAAAAGTAATAATAAAAGCCAATCCGCCCCCTCTGGGCACAACTTTTTCGTGCTGATGCCGCCCTCTGGGAATATCCACAAGGCCGAACAGAGGAAGAATGGTGATCAGGACTCTTGTCAGGAACAGCGAAAGACATATAGAGGCAAGAAAAAGCAGTACCCCCAACAGAATACGTGGCATCATATAAAATTCAGGCATATCATTTCCTTTTATTTTTCTACTGTATTCCGGATTCAATTTCAAGACTGAAATTCCGTTACAGCAAAATTTTTACAAAATTTAATTACCTCATTCTACAAAATATACCACACTTTTTTTCTTTGTCAATCCTGTTTTGCTTTTATTATATTAATAAAACTTTCAGTATTGGCTCTTAAAAGCGGGGCATATTCTCCTTTTCCTGTTGCAGGCAAGGCTGTATAGATACCGGGAAGCTGAGCGCGTATCTCATAGGAAATATTCCCCTTTCCCCGGGCAAGATTGCGTAAGAAAAAGTCCGCAGAGCTTTTTCCGTACTCACAATAGACTGGTACAAATGAATCCCATTTATAACCACTGACACTTTTCACATATTCAAATCCCGCGGGCAACGGGTCTTTCAGAGAGACATAATCATAATCATTACCGCTTTCCGTGATAAGTTCCACTTCTACAATATCCCCGACTTGAATAAATTCCCCCGCTGAAAGTTTTTTGCGGATAAATTTTTCCTCATTTACTTTTACGGGTGCCCCTTTGCCATCCACCATGAAAGAAGAACTTTTTACAGGAATCTTTTTATAGTAATTGCGTTTGAGTTTCAATTCTTTACCGGAGGAAGTGATTTTATCCTCCAGAGAAAAACAGGAAAGGGCAAAATGATAAAGCAAAGAACCTTTCCCCGTATAAGATATGGATAAAGTATTTACTCCTTCGTGTAAAAACTTCTTTCCTTCCGGAGATTTTTCTTCCATGGAAAAGGAAATCCCTTTCCATATATTTTTCCTGTCTGTTTTCACCTTTTTCCATTCTTTACCGTTCAAGACGATCCGTATATCCATTTCCACATTTATTTCCTGATTTTTCAGCATATATTCCCCGAGAGATTGTAAAACTTTCCCCAGACTTCTTGTGGAATTCCGCCAGGGGGAATATTGGATATTTACCGCAAGATACCGGGCAAGAGCGGTACACAGAGGGGAAGAAGGTTCTTCATCCAGAAGAAGAGAAAGGAAAGCAGAATTTGTCATATTTTCATTTCCGTACCAGAAACAGGAGAAAGAAACGGGAACAGCAAGATATGCAGTTCCATTTTCTTTATTTTCCTCCAGGAATTGATACAGATTACGGAGGATCTCTTTCCTTTGCGGAGAATTCTTTTTCAATGTTTTCCCCAGCAGGGCAAGAGCATAAGGAGAAAGTATATTTTTCTTTTCCAGAAGTTTTTCCTCCATTGGAGGAACGCTTCTGCCGCATTGTGTCATTACTTTCAATACCAGCGCATCCGTATCAGAGGGCAGTGCTTTTTTCCGGTTTATTGCAATAAGACGGTTTTCCATATATTTTTCCAGATATTTCAAACCTTTTTCAAGAGCAGGATCCTTCTTTTCTTTCTTATATTCTTTCAGAATCCAAAGAGCCTCAACAGCTTCCGCTGTTGTATCCGGATAAGACTGTTCAAAATTTCCCCCGAACCAGCCCCAGCCGCCATCAGAATTCTGCATGGCACAAAGCATTTTTTCCCCGTCGGCAAGATTTTTACGGAAAAGATTTTCTGTATAGACCACCACATCATTTTTCCATAAATATTCTTTCCACAATGGGTCAAGATTTGTTGGAGCAAAAGAAAGATCATCGAAAGAAAGTTTCAATATATCCAGAACCTTTTTCGCCGCAACAGCCGGAATATATTTACTGACAACAGCAAATACATTTTTACTTTTTTCCGCTGCAAGAAAAGGCAGCAATCTCATAGCGGGGGCGGCTATGGAAGAAGCCAGATCCAGTGTGAGGAAAAGGGAATCTTTTCTTCTTTTTTCCGGAACAGAAAAAGATACAGTTTTTGTTTTTGTCTTTTTGTCCACACTTCCGCCATACAGAATGGTTTTGGGAGAACCTTTCACAAGGACAGGAAGTTTCAGAAGAAGTGCGTCACTTTTCCGGCTTATACTGTCCCATGCTTTCAAAGTAAAACTCCCCTCCCCTGTCTGCATTGCTTTAATGGGGAAAGATATTTTCTTATACCCATTGGCGGGAAGCAGAAAAGTGCCTTTTTCCCCTTTTCCGGCAAGAGAAACAAAGGCAGTATTGCTCTGTAAAGAAAAGGTCGTTTTCATCTCCTTATCTGTCAGATTATGAAAATGGGCGACAAGAGTACTTTCATCTCCATTGATCAGAAACCGGGGGAGAGTAAGGCGGCACATCAGGTCTTTTCTTACAGTAAATTCTGTCTTTGCTTCACCAACGCGGTTATCCGAAGTCAATCCCCAAACACGGATGTGCCAGGCAGTCAGGTCATCGGAAACAGGAATATATACTACTGCTTTTCCATCTTTTCCCACTTCTTTTCTGCCGATCCACAATAAGGAATCCACAAAATTTTCCCGAATATTTATGGATCCCCCACGGTTTTCTTCCGAAGGACCTCCGGAAGCATCCATTTTTTCTTTTCTGCGGAAAGCAGCCATTGCAGGAGCAGAAGAATTCATTATTCTCAAAGAAACGGCTTCTGCATGCCCCATACTCTCCATATCATGATTTTCCCCCTCCGGAATTCCTTTATTGCTCAATCCGTTACAGTTTTTCTCCGGAAGAAACCATAAAGTCCAGAAGGGATGGATATTGGGGATGAAACTGCCTTTATGAACAGGGATATAAGAAGTCATAACATTTTCCATTCTGCTGAAAAACTGCCGTTTCCAACCCCAGAAGAAGGAGAAAATATTTGCCGTATTTCCGGAGGAGAACTGTTCCAGTTTCCGGTCATAAACGGCAAGAGTAAATACTCCCTGCACGGGAAATCCTTTTGCATCCTGTAAAAGGATTTCCACAGGGAGTATTTTTCCCGGCTGTACTGTTTTTTCTGGCGGACGCAACTGGATATCCATTCTCTTTTTTTCCGGGGGAACAGGTATATTCATCTTTTCCCTGTAAACTTTTCCCTCACGGATGGTAATGACCTCAAAAAAGGTATTGGGATAATCTTTTTCCGTGATCGGCATTTCCACAACGGTACTTTTTCCCGGCATAAAGATTTTTTCCATATTATTTTCTCTTTCCGGATGCCGGAAAAGATAAAAAGTACCATTTTCTTTATTGGATGAAAGAAGGATCTGTACATTCTCTCCGGGAGCGTAACACTCCTTGTCCCGTATGATCTCCAGGGGGTATTCTGTAAAAAGTTCTTCCTTATTCTTTTCATTTTTTTTCTCCATTCCCCGCACAAAAATAACATGGGAGGCTGTTTGTTTTCCTTTTGGAGTAATTACTTCCGCTTCCAGAAGATAAGAAGCACTTTCAGTCAATGAAAAAACAAAATTTTCTTCCGTAAGGGGAAATTTTGCCTTTTTCAAAAGTTTCCCCTTTACAGGTAAATGATCATTCCCCATTTTTCTTGTATAAAGGGAATAGATCACAAATCCATTTTCCACTTTTTCCCCATCCGGAGAGTAAACGCTTACTTTTGGAGTTATGATTTCTCCGGGAGCATAAAACCCCCTTCCGCATAAAATATATACATGGAATTTATTATTGCTTATCGTGACGGACGCACTTGCCGTAACAATGGAATAGGAAGCGTCTCTGATTTCTGCTTTTATGGTATAGAGAGAATCTTTTCCCGCAAAGCGTTTTGTGATTTTTTCCGGTACTGTTACTGCGCCTTTCCCCTCGTTATCCCCCTGCACCACTCCTTCCATGACCAATTCATTTCCTGAATTTGCCCAATGGACAGGGGCAATGGCGGGCATCCAGCGTTTTCCGCAGTAAAAATATCCTTTTCCATAGAGGAAGTCATAGGGGGCGGAAAGAGGAAATGAAAAAAACTTTTCTTTCCGGTATATTTTATAGGAAATTTTTGCGTCCCTCATAGGGTCGCCAGTATAATATTTCCCCTGCAAAACAAAACGGATCTTTCCGCCATTTTCCACGATGGAAGGATCTGTTGAAATTTTCAACTCATAATCCTTTTTCTTAAACTCTTCCACCCGGAATGTGATCAAGCCGTTTTTTCCATAAATGCGGTATGTACCCAAAGGAGCATCTTCCGGGATCTTTACGGAATCTGAAAAGGAACCATTTTTTTCATCCGGAACAAGTGTTTTTTCATATAATTTTGTATTTCTTGCTCCCCGGATGCTTACAAGATATTTTCCGGGAACTTTTTCCTTTGTTTCCGGAGAATAGGAGGGCGTCCTTATGTAGCCTGTAAAATATACAGTATCCCCCGGCTTGTAAATGGGGCGGTCGGTAATGAAAAAAACTTTTCTTCTTTCCGGAAAGGAAGAAATACGGAATGATCCATTTACATTATGTACTCTCATAAAAAGAGGATATTCTTCATCAAAGGAGACAAGAAAAGATGAGGCAAAATTTTTCTCATAAGGAATGATAAATGAGCCGTCCTTATCTGTAACAAACTCTTTTTTCCCGGAAAGGATCTTACTTCTTCCTCCAAACTCTTTTACTTCACGGGGATTTCTGGCATATATATACCGGTATGTATGGAAAAAGATTTTTTTCCCTGGCAGAGCCTCTCCTGTTTTTGCGTTACAGAAAAGAATTCTTGTTCCATCCGGGGTGTTTCCGGATAAAAGGAGACCTTTGGTCACACAATAAAGAGTTTCACAAACAGTTCCCTCTTTCAATTTTACTGTAACAAGATAAACCCCTGCTTTCTTTATTTTGTCAAGTGGGATCTTCACCCCCGTATTTATATGCCCTTTCCGGGGATTCAATTTCCATTCAAAGGAGTCGATCCTGCTCCCTTCAGCCAATTCTTTCCAGGGGGAAGTATTGCGTAAATATTGGTTTCTGTTATTGGTAAAATAACTGTGATCCATAAAAGAATAGAGATTATTTGGAACTCTTTCCCCCGCAAGAGACCGCTTGGATAAAAAGATATCGTATAACTTTTTCCAATCCAGTTTCCGGACAGTAACACTGGCACTTTCCGCATTACGGTAAATCAATTTGATTGCGGCTTCTTCTCCCTCCACAGACATTTTCACAGGAAGAAGCATCCCGGAATTGCCGGTTATATTTTTGATTTCGTTCAAAATATTTTTATTTCCCGGATTTTTTTTCAGGGCTTTCCTGTAATACTGCACCGCTTTTTCCAACTGCAAACGGGAAGAAAAAATACGCGCAAGAAGCAGAAAATTTTCCGACTCACGGAAAAGCCTGATATAATTATATTCCTCCGGCAAAGTAATTTTTTTTACTCCGGAAGCAAGGCGGCAGATGGATTCATTCTCCTTTAAGGAGCGCAATTTTTCCATATTTTCTTCATAATTACAATACTCTCTTTTCAACTCCTCATCCAGAAAGGAAAAGTCGAATTCCTTATATAAAAAATCAGCAAAGAAAAGTTTGCCTTCTTTATATATGGAAGAGTTCACCGGAGCATGCTGCATTATTTCCCAGCAGTAACGCAATCTTTCCCCGTCATTAACGGCGTTCTCAAAAGAGACAGGAATTTTATATAAAAGAGGTTCTCCCGCTTTATTTACCGGAGGCGGCGAAAAGGAGTAAGAAGAAATTTTATCATAGGAAGGAAAAATGGTAAGACTTGTCAAATTCCGGTATTTCCATGTTTCCCCTCTGTCTTTTTTTAGATACTTTGCAAGTAAAGAGTAATATTTTCCTTTTGTAACTGGAGGAGTGTTGTCAAATTTTTTCTTTGCTTTGTAAAGGTGCTGCAAAATACGGATCCTGTCATATTCCTGTAAATGAACGCCTTCGGCACGCACGCCTCTGGGGTAGCCTCTCACGATTTTTCCATCAAGGATATATCCATAAGAAAATCCGGGGCTCATATTTTCCAGCACGGAAAGATTTTCCGGGAAATGCTGCATCACAAAATCCAGTAAAGAAGATTGTTCCTTATATTTCCCCAGCCGGGCATAGGAATCATGGGCAAGGAGATAAATTTTTCCGGCAAGAGGATCGTCCGGCGTTTTCACCATTTTTTTCAAGGTTTCTTCTGCAAGGCGAGAAGCCTCCTTAAAATTATTTGCCCTGAATAATTTTGTTATTTCTGCAAGATTTTCCTTTATTTCCCCGCCTGCAAAAAGAGGAAAAAAAAGAAAAAAACTCCAAAAGAAAATAATGAAACTTTTCACAAACAGTCCTCTCTTATTTCAAAAGCCCGTAAAGCATGGCTTTCTGTTCCGGAATGATATCATTATAAAATACTTCTGCCGTATTGCCGCCCACGATTCGGGTGAATAAAGGAAGATTCAACCGGCAAAGATATACTTTTCCATTTTTCTCATAAATGGCGATCTTACAGGGGATCATGCTTCCAATTTTTCTGCTTTCAGGCTCTTTCAGAAGTTTTGCAGCATATTTACTGCTGCAAAGTTCAAAGATCTGTATGCGTTCCCCTTCTTGCATTTTGGGCATACCGCATTGGACCTTCCGGCACAGCCACAGGGGATTTTTTGCCACATTTTCCGGCAGAAGTTTCACCATTTCCTCAAAGGAGTACTTACACTCATATTCCGGCAATATATCATTCCGCAGAAAAAGGATTCCGGCAAGAAACATTGCCCCGATCCCGATAACGAATCCGGCAAAGAGTGCAACATACAAAGAGTTTTTTTCACGATTCTTTCCTGATAAGATCTTTTCACATATACTCATATACGACCTCCATTTTCTGTTGATATATATTGAGACAGCAACATTCAGAAAAGGTTTTTCTTAACAAAAAATATTCTTATTTTTTTTCTCTTTTTCCCTGATGAGAACGATATTTCTGATTTCAAAAGGTTTAAATTCGATTTCTCCTGTCTTTTCTTCTGTCAGAAGATTTTCCAAAGCGTCTGTATCCCGGTACCGGCAGGAAAGATCTGTTTTCGTTTTTCTGCCGCAAACTTCCCCCAGACGCAGAAAAAGTCCTGCCGGATGTTTCCGCAGAGAATAAAGGTGGATATTGCCGGGGAGTGACCGCCAGAAAAAGTCTTTATATTCTTTTTCAGCACAGGAAATATTTCTCCGGTAATTTTCAATAACAGCAGAATTTGCTTCCTGATCCATTGCCCCGTCATGGGGGAAAACGGCATATTCAAAGGTGTGAGGCACTTCCTCATTGAAAGAAGCCGTACTTTCACATTTATATTCCATGGCAACCGAACGGAAAAGGGATAAAAGCATCACATTATTTTCATCCACGCTGTTTCCGGGAATACCTTTATTCAACAGAAAAAGCCCGCCTTTTTCATCCCCGTAATGAATGAAACTTTCTGCCGGGTATTCGCCATTGGGCCGCTCTGTAAAACCTCCGGGAATACCATGATGAATCCTGCCGGAAAGGATATCGGTGGGGAAAGCAGCCCGCAAGCGGTAATATTTTCCGTCAGGAACGATTTTCAAAGTAAAACGGATGAGGGGGGAATATTGATCCATAACCGTTTGCAGAGTAAAAGGTATGAAAATACGCCAGAATTTTATATATCCTTTCTGCTCTATCCTGTATTCTTTTTCCGAACGCCATGTTTTACACTCTTCCACAACGGGATAATATACTCCCCTCCTGAGAGTTTCCTCATCCGCTTTTTCCGGATAAAGAGTGTCTTTTCTGTTGTCGGTAAAGGCGGCACCTCCGCCGACAGAGGAGTCATAATATATCCAGTTATCCCCATTATCCCGGTTCATTACCGGAAGAGCAAAAGGAGCGGGACTCCCACTGTTGACAAGAGATTTCCCTCCGGGTGTAGCAAGAAAAATGATCCTGCCCATTTCATCAAAGGAACAGGAGAAAAAGGGATTTTGAAAACTTCCGGCATGATCTTCCACTTCCTTTAATGGCGGCATTTCTTCAAACGAATCTATATTTCTGCTTTCCAATGGCAAAAGATCCACCAGAAAATGTCTGCCATCTTCCGTTTCCACGATCTCCCGGCGTTTGCGTAAAAGGGGATTGAAAAAAATATGGCTTTTTCTTTGAAGGGCCTCATTCAATTCCTGCAATTCATTTATGATTTCTCTCCTTCCGTCATCACAAATGGTTCCGCAAACGGAATCATGGAAATAATGACGCAAAAGTTTTTTCCAGAGTTCTTCTGTAACTTCTTCCGTATCACACAAAGCTGCCAGTGTTTCTCTGGCAAGAAGCATTTCTCTTGTGTAATAAAGAAGTTGTTTTATAAGGATGTTGGTGGAATATGTCCCCTGAAAAGAGCCGTTGAACTCCCCTTTTACCGTGCCAAACACTCCGGAAGAAAGCATTTCATTTACAAATTTTTCCGGCGTGGAAAATTCCGTTTCCGGAAAATCTTTTTTTGCGGCAAAAGTTTTTACGATCGAAGGCCCGGTCTCCTGGGGCATCCGGAAATCCCCTCCGTTGCAGAGCAATAAAGGACGCGATTCTTTCTTTTCATGGAACGGCAGGAGTTTTTCTGCAAGAGCAAGAATACTTTCAGAAGTCCCCCGGGAAAAACTCAACTCTTCCCCATGAAGGATCGCCTCGTTTGAGGGAAAACTGATCCCGGCATATCCCAGAGGTGTCCAATGGGTGAAAATCTTTGTTCCATCCAATCCCTGCCAGTAGAAATCATTCTTTTTTACATCTCTTCTCATACACCGCCAGAAAAAGTATCCATCATAAGTGCATTGTTTCAATATTTGCGGCAACTGGGCGTGATGCCCCCAGCAATCGGCTATCCAGCAGACTTTTGCGTCACAGGAAAAGTTTTCTTTAAGAAACTTTTTTCCGTATTTCGCCTGTAAACAGAGGGATTCCAGATCGATCATATTCATATCCGGCATCACATACATTCCCGGAGCAAAAGATAATCTCTTTTCCTGCACAAATTTCTGCATCAGATGTTTTTTTTCAGGGAAACGGCGCAGATACTCCTCCACAAGAATGGTCTGCTCAATGGTGAAACACCACTCATGCTCTTTTTCCAGCATCTCCAACGCTTTATCCAGGATACGGAAAGAAATTTCAAAATACTCTTCCGAATCTTTGAGATAAATATAATCGTAATGAAAAGAACTTATTATATGCAGTTTCATCCATGCTCCTGCCGCTTTATACAAAAAACCGGGAAAATTCTGTTTACACAGAAAAAACCCGGTCGATTTCTTTTATACTGCTTCTTCCGGGAATCAGTAACGGTAATTTTCCGCTTTGTAGGGCCCCTGTACCTTTACGCCGATATAATCCGCCTGTTCCTGTGTGAGTGTGGTGAGACGGGCGCTGAAATGATCCAGATGCAGTCTTGCAACCTCCTCATCCAGTTCTTTGGGCAGTAAATAGACTTTGTTTTCCAACTTTTCCTTTGCGATCTTGATCTGGGCAAGGGTCTGATTGGAGAAAGAGCAGCTCATAACAAAGTTGGGGTGTCCGGTAGCACATCCCAGATTGACCAGTCTGCCTTCGGCAAGAAGATAGATACAGTGACCGTCCGGGAAGGTAAACTTATGCACAGGGCACTCATTGCCTTTGATCTCGGTGATCTGGATACCGGCAATGGCTTTGAGTCTTGCCACTTCGATCTCATTATCAAAGTGTCCGATATTGCAGACGATCGCCTGATCTTTCATCTTCATCATGTGTTCGGCTGTAATGATATGACAGTTTCCGGTAGTCGTCACATAAAGATCCCCGTAAGGAAGCATATCTTCCACAGTGGCGACACGCAACCCTGCCATACATGCTTGAAGCGCACAGATGGGGTCGATTTCAGTTACAGTAACTCTTGCCCGTTCATTTGCCAATGCTTCTGCACAGCCTTTTCCCACATCCCCGTAACCGCACACAACGGCTTCTTTTCCGGCAAGCAGCACATCCAGTGCCCGTTTGATCCCGTCGGTAAGAGAGTGACGGCAGCCGTAGATATTATCAAATTTGGATTTGGTCACAGAGTCATTTACATTGATGGCAGGGAACAGCAATTCCCCTTTTTCCGCCATCTGGATCAGGCGGTGAACACCGGTAGTGGTCTCTTCCGATACCCCCCGCACTTTTGCTGCGACCCTGCCCCAATGCCCGGGATCTTCTTTTGCCACTTTTTTAAGCAGTGCAAGAATAATGGCTTCTTCTTCACTTCCGGGGGTATGATCGAGGAAAGAGGGATCTTTTTCGCCCTTTACGCCCCAATGGATAAGGAGAGTGGCATCGCCTCCGTCATCCACGATCTGATCCGGTCCGGAACCATCCGGGAAAGTCAATGCCCGGTAGGTGCAGTCCCAGTATTCTTCCAGAGTTTCCCCTTTCCATGCAAAAACCGGGATCCCCCTTGCGGCAATAGCGGCTGCGGCATGATCCTGGGTGGAAAATATATTACAGGAAGCCCAACGGACATCTGCCCCGAGTTCCACAAGAGTCTCAATCAGACAGGCAGTCTGGATGGTCATATGGAGACTGCCCATGATCTTTACCCCCTGCAAGGGTTTTTCTGCGGCAAATTTTTTCCTTACCGCCATAAGTCCGGGCATTTCGTGTTCGGCAATATCCAGTTCCTTGCGGCCGAAAGCGGCAAGATTGATGTCTCTTACTTTGTAATCATTCATCTTCTTTTTCCTTTATCTTTTATGTGATATTTTATTTTTCCTGTGCCAGCAGAGTTCCGGCAATGGCAAAGCCGATATCCCTGCGTAAGTATTTACTTTGTGTATGATCCCCCATCCGGTTGGTCAATACGGCTATGTAAATATTTTTTTCCGGATCGAGCCACAATGTCTGTCCCGTCCAGCCGGAATGGAATACTCCCTGCCGGGAAAATCCTTCCGGAAGCATTTCCTCTCCCATATCCCAGCCGACCGCATGTCTCCTTGCAACAGCAGGAGAAGTTGCGGAACGGAACAATAATTTTTCCGCAGTTGCCTTTTCCATGATCTTTTCCCCGTATTTCAACATGGAACGGGCAAATTTCCCTATATCCTCCGCAGTTGTAAAGATCCCGGCATTCCCGGTGGCAACAGGATACATCTCCATTGCCCCGAAGTCAGAGATCGTTCCCGGGGCGGCATTGATGGTGCGGATGGTACGGCTTTTATCCACGGGATCGCACCAGGAGGAGTCTTTCATATCCAGTTTATCAAAAATAAGTTCCTTTGCTACGATGGCAAGATCTTTTCCGAAAACTTTGCAGAGAAGAAAACTTAAAAGCAGAAAGTTGAGGCAGCTGTACTTGAAAACTGTATTTTTTTCACATTCGGCATCCTGTTTGAGAATGTCTCTTCTCATCTCATCCTGTCTGTTTATATAATGGGGATACCATATTCCCATTCCGGCGGTATGCATGGAAAAATCCCGGATGGAAGGGTTTCCACAGGTTTTTCCGGTAAATTCCGGCAGATATTCTGTAAGGGGAGCATCAATATCCAGAAGTTTTTTCTCATGGGCAATGGCAAGGAGTGCAGCTGTTCCCAATACCTTTGTGACGCTTGCAATATCAAAAATGGTATCATATGTCATCTTCCGCCCGCTTGCAGGATCAGCAATTCCGTCCGCATACCGGAAAAGTTCCTGTTCAGAATTTCCGGCAACGATAACATTTCCTGCCCAAAGACCGCTTTCCTGCCCTTTCCGGCAAAGTGTTTCCACTTTCTGCAAAAGCAAGTCTTTATCGAAAGAGTTATTCATTTATCTTGAACTCCGCCTTTAATTTTTCCCATGTTTCAGGCGGCAGTTCCGCCCCCATGAGCTGCACGACTTCCGCAGATACGGCAGAACCCAGACATCCGGCATATTCAAACCCTTTTCCGGTAAGATACCCATACAGAAATCCAGCCTGCCACAAGTCCCCTGCCCCGGTGGTATCCACAGCATTTACTTTCCGGGCGTCAACATGCATATATTCTTCTTTTCCTTTGATCCATGCCCCGTCTGCACCTGTCTTTACAACAGCAACAGGACAGATTTCCGACAATTTTTCCAACGCATTCCGGGGATCAAAATTTTCTTTACAATCAAAAAATTCCCCGGCTTCATCCTCATTGGCAAAAACAATGTCAACAAGAGGAAGCAGTTCGGTAAGTTCCTTACGGAAAAGCCGGACAACTTCAAAGGATGCCATATCGAAACTTACTGTGCATTTTTTTTCTCTGGCTGATTGAATGACCTTTTTCACCACATCAGCAAAAAAGAGTTGATACCCCTCAATATGCACATGGGTAATATTTTCAAAATCGGAAGCAGCAACATCCTCCGCTTTTATCAGGGTGGATGCCCCCAGATTGGTACGCATCGTCCTCTGGGAATCGGGGGTGACAAGGCAGATACAGTTGGCAGTGGCGGCGTCTTCCGTTTCTTTCAAAGAAGCAGGATCTCCGCCGATCTTTTTATACGCTTTCCGGAAAAATTCGCCATCGGCATCCTTTCCGGTCTTTCCCAGAAAGGATGTGGCAAGTCCCATATAGGTCAAAGCGGAAATGGTATTGAAAGCAGAGCCGCCGACAGCATATTTCACATCCAGATGCATCTCTTTTGCTTTTGCAAGGATCCTTTCCTGTTCGGCAGTATCGATTATATTCATACCGCCTTTTTCCCCGCTGACCAGGGAAAGAAAAGAATCCTCCACTTTAAGAAGCACATCCAGAATGGGACTGCCGAAACCCAGAACTTTTATATTTTTCATTTTTTCTCCGGTAAGGATATTTTACACAAAAGGCGGCGGGAAGCTTTTCCCGTCCGCCGTAAGAAATGTTGCCTTATTTCTTTTTTGCCGCACTCTTTTTTGCTGCCGGCTTCTTTGCAGAAGATTTCTTTGCGGCACTTTTCTTTTCAGAAGATTTTTTCTCCTGACAGTGTTCGCACTGGCAATCTTCATCATCGCAGAAAAGTTCTTCACAGGCAGCAAGGATATTTTCCACCTGATCCACCTTTTCCCAGGGGAAACAGCTTCTTCCGAAGTGACCGTAGGCGGCTGCCTGACTATAAGACCAGCCTTTGGGAGTTTTGAGTTTCAGGTGTTTGATGATCCCGGCAGGAGTCATATCAAACACATACCGCACCACCTCTTCCAGGCATTCATCCGGCAGAATACCTGTTCCATAGGTATCCACATTGACGGAAAGGGGCTGGGCGACCCCGATAGCATAAGCAAGCTGTACTTCGCATTTAGCGGCGATCCCGGATGCCACGATATTTTTGGCGATATAACGCCCCATATAAGCGGCAGAACGGTCAACTTTGGAGGGATCTTTTCCGGAGAATGCGCCTCCGCCGTGAGAGCCGACTCCGCCATAGGTATCCACAATGATCTTTCTTCCGGTAAGTCCGGTATCGCCATTGGGACCGCCGACAACAAATTTCCCTGTGGGATTGATGAAATATCTGATCTTTCCTTTCAGCAATTCCGCAGGGATCACTTTTTTCACTACATCCTTTACCACCTTTTCCAGATCCGCCATCTTCATATCTTCCGTATGCTGATGGGAAACGACGATGGTAGTAACTTTCTGCGGTACGCCATCTTTATAGGCAATGGAAACCTGACTTTTGGAGTCAGGAAGCAGAAAAGCATATTTTTCGGGCTGTGTTTTCCGCAGACGGGCAAGTTCGGCAACGATCTTGTGGGCATAGAGCACAGGAGCAGGCATCAATTCATCAGTTTCATTGGAAGCGTAACCGAACATCATTCCCTGATCGCCGGCACCCTGTTCCTTGTAAAGACCTTCGCCGGCAGTCACCCCCTGGGAAATATCCGGGGACTGGGAGTGGATGCAGACCATTACTTTGGCATCATCCGCAGAAAAACCGATCCCGTTACGGGTATAACCGATTTCCCTTACTTTATTACGGGCGATCTCTTCCCAGTTGACTTTGGCTTTGGTGGTGATCTCACCGGAAATCACAATAAGGTCGGTGGTGCAGAGTGTTTCACACGCAACGCGGCTTTCCGGATCCTGTTTGAGGCAGGCATCCAGAATGGCGTCGGAGATCTGGTCACAGACTTTATCAGGATGGCCCTCTGAAACAGATTCAGAGGTAAAAATGTGGGGGGCATAGATCTTGCTCATAAGATTTCTCCTTGTCTTAAATTATTAATAACTCTCTTTTGCTTCTAATATATCATATAAGAATCAAAAATCAACTCAAAAATTTTCTTTGAAATTGAAAATGTGATTTTTTTGCTGTATATTTAGATAGATGGAAGTTTTTTTATTCATCATACAGACAGACAAATAAAAAATCAGGACATATCTCATGGAAGAAAATATTTTATCCAACGGGGAAAGAAAACGTACTCTCTTTCTTCTTTTCCTTGCCATTGCCCTCTACTTTTTTGCAAATTTCCAGCGTACAGTCATTCCCGGAGCGATCTTTTCCGAATTGCAGAAAGATCTGAATACTCCGGCGGCATCCATAACCGCCATGGGCGCATTTTTCATGTATATATATGCCGTAAGCCAACTTTTTTCCGGGATCCTTGTGGATAAATACGGCGGACACCGCCTGATGACTTTCGGCGGCTTTCTTTTCTGTGCCGGATCGATCCTTTTTCCATTGGGCAACTCTCTTTTTATGCTGTATGCCAGCCGCGTCATTACCGGTATCGGTGCCAGCACCATCTATTTAAGCGTAGTCAAAGAAACCAAACGGGCATTCCCCGGGAATTTCGGTCCGGCAATGGGTTTTGCCATGCTTATCGGTTATACGGGAAGTATGGCGGCAAATGCTCCTTTTGTAGGCTTGATCCATCATACCAATCTGGGTTGGAGAAATGCCCTTCTTTCTGCCGGGATCCTTCTTGCCGGAATATGGCTTCTTTTCTGCATTACCCGTTTTACAGTGAAAATGCCGGAAACAGCTAAAAGTTCTTTCAGTTTCCGGGCATTCCTCCCTGCTGTGAAAAAACACAACTGGCCCTTATATCTGCTTTCCAGTTTATCCTTTTCCGTTTTCTACTGTTTCCAGACTGTGACCGGAAAAAAATTTCTGGAAGATTACTGTCATATCTCCCTTCTTGCCGCAGGCTGGATCCTGACCATTACCGGAGCATTATCTGCTTTTGCCAGTTTCATTACACCATTTTTAAGCAGACTTGCCGGTAACAGAAGACGCCCCTTCATGCTGATCATGGGCAGCGGGACCTTTCTTGCCACATTTCTGCCGCTTCTTGCCCTTTGCCTGAATATTTCAGCTCCCTGGTTTTTCACAGGGACTTTGTTTCTCCTCGCGCTTACCGCCAATATGACGCCGGTATTTCTTGCTATTTTAAGTGAAACCAATCCGGACAGGACTCTGGGGGCATGCACAAGTTTTTCCAATTTTTTTGCCTATATGCTGGTAGCTCTTCTGGGAACTTTTGCAGGATTCCTCATGGATTTATTCCCGCCGCAGATCATGGACGGGGTAAGAGTATATGGCAGGAATTCCTACATTGCAGTATATCTTTTCCTTACGATCCCCGGTACGATCGCATTCCTCTCCTCCCTGAAAGTTCCGGAGACCAATGGAAAAGAGTATGAAGAAAAATAATATATTATTTTTGCGGAGCAACTGTTTATGATTTCCCTGAATTCTTTTTCAAGCAGATCCAGAGAAAAACTTATTTTTTCTCTTCTCATTTTTCTTATTTTATTTCTTCTTTATCTTCCCGGATTATCCTATCCATTCATGCTGCAATGGGATGATGCCGTTTTTATTACGGACAACCCCCACCTCGCCTTTACTTTTGAAAATCTGAAACTGTATTTTACAAAACCTTTTCAGGATCTTTACACCCCTTTGACCATGGTTTCCCTGATGCTGGATCATACCCTTTGCGGATTATCCGCAACAGGCTATCACATCCATAATCTTCTGCTGCATATTCTTTGTTCCATTCTTTTCTTTTTCATTCTGGACAAAATGAAGATCCGCCCTTTCATCGCCTTTATGGGTGCTTTGTTATGGGCATTGAATCCCCAGAAGATCGAATCGGTCATCTGGATAACAGAACGGAAAGATGTTTTAAGTGGTTTTCTTGCTCTGGCAAGTTTCTATCTTTTTATGCAAAATGTGGAAAAAAAGCAAATCCCTGTTGCCAGTTCCGTTCTGGCGATCCTGGCACTTCTTGCCAAGCCATCAGTTCTGCCGCTTCCGGGGGTAATGGCCGTATATCTTATAACCGTATGGGGGAAAAGACACACGCTGAAAGAATATATGCAAATCCTCCTTCTTCCCGTATGTTCCTTTCTCCTTTTTGCACTTCTTTCCGCACAAATCTCTTCTCAAACTTTTCCCGGTGTATTTCAATGGAGACTTCCCCTCTGGATTTATAATATTTTATGGTATCCCTTTACGGCGATCTTCCCCTCGGTACATCCATTTTATCCGCTGTATCTGGACGATATCCGCCCCTATATCCCCATATATATTCTTGCCCCTCTTACAGCATTTCTCCTTGTTTTCTGGGCAAAGAAAGTCCGTGTAAGTACGGCAAAAATCACAGGATTTCTTCTTGTTACCGGAGGTCTGACCGTCCCCATGCTGGGAATCATCGTTTATACCTATTACGATCAGGCGGACAGATATAATTACCTTGTTTCCCTGGGTGTCTGGGCGTTTATTGCCTGTATTGCGGAAAGGACATTCCGGGAGTATCCCGGAACACAGAAATATCTGAAAATCCTGCTTATTTCGGCGAGTTTCATCTTTTTTCTCCTCTCCTGGCAATATCTCCCCTACTGGGAAAAGTGCGAATACCTTTTTGCCCGCTGTCTGGATGATAAAAGGCCCTGTAATGTGATGTTTTATGACAATGGATCAGTTGCCGCCTATGCCTCCGGAAACCACCAGCTTTTACAGGCGATCGCCGAAAGGATGATCCGGGACCACAAGGCTTATAAAGACAGTGATGCCCAATATTTTTCCGGTCTTGCCTATGCCCTTCATGCTGCAATCATCAAAAGAGACTATAAGGAAGCCTTTCCTTACTATCAGAAACTGGATACCATGTATAAAACAAAAGGCGGCTTGAAAAAATATTACTGGCCCTTTTTCTTTCATAATATGGCCATCGTTGCGGCACAATATGATATGGAGCAAAAAGCAAAAGAATTCCTCCATGTATTTTTCCGCATCCATGACAGGGAAAAACACAATTCCCTTATCTTCTACAATGCTCTTGCTCTGAAAGCCCAGTTGCAGAATGATGAAAAAACGCTCTTTGCCGTTTTAAGGGAGATGACAAAATACGATCCAACGCTCTCCTGGTTCACAAAACTGGAACGGAAATAAAAATAACTTTTTTATTCACCGGGCACAAGGTAAAAGTCATCTATATCTATTGAATTTCCTTTCCCGGCAGGCATGAGGAACAAATAGTGTTTTTCATCTTTTGTGCCGGGGCGTTTGAACTGGAATTGATACTGTTTCCACTTTGGCGTATCCACATCCAGCATGGTAATATTATGCGTTCCTTTGCTTTTATATTTTGGAGTAAAACGCAACAGGGCAATACGCAATTTACCTTTTCCACGCAGACGGACAGAAGCACGGAGCGTATCCTCTTTCAGATTGCAGGCATTGGAAAAAAGTCCGGAACGGAGACGCACAAAATAATTATTGCTGCTCCCCTCATGCAAAAGATATTCCAAATCCCCGCCGTACTGGGCGGAGGAGGAAAGAGACCAGAAAGCAGGCAAAGTATCCGTATTTACTTTCCAGTGAGGAGGATATTTCTTCTTTTTCTGAAACTCATTAAAGGAACCGTTTTTCCATCCTCTTGTATCCAGCTGGGCGCGGCTTCCTTTGTTGACAGAACGGGGAGAAGCAAAATTCACAGCATGGAAAACATCCACATTGTGAGGTTCGCCCATGCTCCATGAGGAAGTTTCCGTTTCCTCTTTTTTATTTTTGATGACCCGGCAGCGCACCACATTCATTTTCAGCACACATCCGGGTGTGTAAGTACCTCCGACAACAGTTTTTGCCGGGATCTTTATTTCCATGAAGTACCGGTCTTTACCTTTATAAGTCTTTACTTCCGCGGAAGAATCATATTCTTTGGAGAAACGGGGATTGGAAAAACCGTCACTAATGACCCCGTCAGAATTGATCATGATCTGGAAGAAACTTCTTCCCAGAATGGGATCATTGATACATAATTCAATATTATTATCGTTCCAAACAGGCTCATCATGCTTTTTATAATAAGCAAGCATCTCATCCACCAGACCTTCAAGGCACTCTATACCGATATAGAGATTATATTTATCATAAGCAAGTTTCACGGCGGTCTGGTTCTTCGGCATACCTTTTTTAAATACATTATTGAATCTTGTATAAGTATCAGCATTGCGCCAGTCCGCTTCATCCAGTTTTCCGTCGATAACGATTTTTCCCTGCAGGGGATAGGCTTTTATTTCCCTGTAATTTTTAATATATTCCTCATAAGAGGCAAGCCAGCTTTTTTCAAAAAATTCCCTGTCTTTTTTTACATGGGCAAGAGCCCGTTTATCCGGATCTTCCGCGGCGGCTTTTTCCGCAGAATCCAGAAGAGAAAGCAATTTCTCCTTTGCCCCCGGCACATCCAGCAGTTTTCCCAGGGGCGCGGCAGAACCATACCCCCAGCAGCCGCTGCTCTCCCCATACAGTTTTTCCAGTTCTTTCCGGAACTCCCGCATACCGCCTTTCCAGCCTTTGCCGTAGAAAAGAGAGTTGATCTCCTCATAATTTTTTTCATAATCACTGTCAATATTCCAATGGAAAAGTGCACTCAAATACATTGTCTGCCACATCATACGCCAGTTGTTGAGTACGGAAAAAGTTTTCCATCTTTTTCCGTAAATCCCGTCAGGCGGGCAGACTTCCGTATTCAATCCGATGATAAAAGGCATATTCTTCTTATAAAATTTCAGAGTCTCCACCACTTTTCTTTCATTGGGTATAAACTCTTTTCCCGCCTGGGAAAGCATTTCATAAGGACGGCAAAAAATGGAAAAATCGTTCCATACTTTATTATATTTGTAATACCACACATTCACAGGGCAGTTTTTGTCATCCAGAGAGTGTTTCCAACAGCGGCGCAAATTGGCAAGGGAAACCATTTTCACTCTCTTATCCACAGTTATTCCGGTAGGCGGCATGGAGTAATTCTGATAGGAACTGCCCAGGATTTTGATATCCGGACAGATTTTTTCCGCTTCATCCAGAAGAGCCTTCGCAAATGTCCAGTATCTTGTAGCGCGTAAATTTTCCTTTGCTTCTCCGGGAGGATCGATTTTTTTACAGTTTTCACATTCACACCACTGGGTGCAATCATTGTTGCTTAAATAGAAAATATGGTCTTTATCCATATTTTTGCATGCTTCTCCAAGTTCCCTGCCCATGATCTTGATCACATCTTTATTACTGGTACAGGGCTGGGGAACGCCTCCGCCATGAAAACTTTTTACCCGTTTTCCCCGGACAAAAGGATAATATTCCGGATGTTCCTTAAACTGTTTTTCTGCAAAAGCATTGTAATTTTTATTCTGTTTTTTGTATTTTTCTGTATAAGCCAGGTGGAGAAGAGGGGAAAAAGAGTGTCCTCCGGAACAATGGAGAGGGGCTAATTTTTCAAGTTTACTTTTCCGGATAACACTGCTTTTAATGTGGAAACGCATATTGTTTCTCAATCCCCATTTCCTCGTTTCCGGAACAGCGGTAAATCCGGTACAGACGATCTGGAAATCCCGCCAGGAAAAAGAAGGACTTTCCTCGATCCCCCCTTCGGGAACGCTTATGGAAGATTTTTCCTTATAATATTCTCCCTCTTTACCGGGAATAAGCCAGCGGATGCCGCCATATTTTTTCAAAATGAAATAGACGCCATATAATACGCCGACAGGTTCTTTTCCAGCTATACGCATCTCCTTTTTATTTACAGAGATCCGGAAAGATTCTTCTTTCATGGCGGGATCATTCGTTACTTGCAGATAAATGGGATATTTTCCGCCGGCAGGAGTCAGTCTCACTACTTGCGGACCTTTGCCACAAGCAATTTTTCCAAGATAAGTACTCAATTCCTCTGCCGCATATTTTTCCACTTCCGAAGGATTTTTTTCAAGCACGATACAGGAAACATCCTGACCGTTTTTCATAAGAAAAACATCTGCAAAGGCCCCGGAAAAGCACGAACAAACCAACAGAATAACAAATAATTTTTTCATTTATACTCCCGTATTGATTTATTTAAAACCCCATTCTTGCCATACAGGATATAATAGCATAAAAAAAGGATTATTCAACCCCGTACAGCATAAACGCTTTACATTTTCAGGCGCAAAACAGCAGAAAAAGGAAAAAAAGATTATTTTTTTTCTTTCCAGGGAATATATTTTGTAAAGGTACTTTCTTTTATTTCTATTTTTTTTCCTTTACGGATAATGATATCATCCAGAATTTTTCCATTTTCACCGATACAGGTAAGGAACAATGCCGCATTTGTTACTTTTACTTTTGTTACCGAGTAATTTCCACCCGCACCGCCTGTTCCGTCATTGACAAAAACAGGAAAATGGATCCTTTTCAAATCATTGGCAGTCATTTTCCCCGGCCGTTTTCTGTGCAGACGCCTTTCGGCTCCGGAAAGTTCTTTTGTTACAGGGTCATACCTGTATGGACTGTGAATATCCCCGCACAACCATAAATCAATGGGAATAAGGGGGTTTTCCCCGTAAAAAACAGAAGCAAAGGAGGCAATCTGATTTGCATAATACAAACTTTCCCATTCAAAGGGGGGCGCATGTGCCAATACAATACGCTTTCTGGCATTTTTACATACGGGAGAAGCGGCAAGGCGTTCCAGAAATTTTTTCTGTTCCTTAAAATATTCCTCCGTATCAGTCAATAAAGTATAATGCAAGTCTTTTTTCTGCCGTTCTTTATCTTCACCGGTATCAAGGACGATATATAATACATCCCCGTAACGGAACGCATAATAGGGACAGGAGAAATATTGCGTATATTTATCTGTATCCCTCCCCCGGTATTCGTGATTGCCGCGGACAGAATAATATGGAAGAAATTTTTCTCTTTCAGCCAAAGGCGAAAGAAAACTTTGAAAATACTCATACTCAAAATCATCCAGACCATTTGCCACATCCCCCAGAGAGATGAAAAGAGAGGTTTGTTTGAATATCCCTTTTTCCGCGAGATTTTTCATTATCTCCCAACGTTTCATTCCGGAAACCTGTGTATCACTGATTGCGGCAAAAGTATGCGTCACGCCTTTATCCGGAAGAGTGCGGAATTTTCCGGAGCAGAAAGTATTTTTCAGGAGATCCAACCGGTAACACTCAAAAAGATATTCTTTATCCCCTTTCAGATTTTTCAATTCAAATGAATGGATATTTTTTTGAGGATATCTTCCATAAACAATTTCCGGTACCACATTTTTTTCTGTATTATTTCCGCCTGTTTCCCGGTAACGGAGACCAAGGGCAAAAGGTTGGGACGTATGTAAAATGATCCTTGCACTTTCCGGAGTCACCTTTGTAACAAATGGACCACTTATTTTCAGTTCATCAGGAAATACTTTTTTGAAAAAATATTTTCTATCCTCCTGTTTTTCCGGCCAGGCGGATATATCCGGAAGAACTCCCGCAGCAATATTCCAACTGCTTACCCCAGGCCGGGTATGACAGAATATCCGGTTATCCCCTTTATGTAAAAATACTTCCCAACTCCGGTTCAGAGGGGAAATCAAAGAAGTCCCCTCCCCCTTCGGTTCTGTTGTTCCAATAAGTTTTCCCTTATGATAGGCAGTGATCCAGTAATCTGCCGCCACCCCCAGAAAATATTTACCGTCAGAAGAAGCATTTACAACAAAAGAAACGATCGCAGCGTCTTTACGGGGAATATATTTTCCGCAAAGTTTTTTCAAATCAAAAACGGAATTTTCCGGCAATGTAAAAAAATGTTTTTTCCCCGCAACACTCCCGGACAAAGAACTTTTTTGCGCATCCTGCATTTGAAATTCTTTATGAAAGACCGCATAAAAAGAATCTTTTTTTATAACAGCTTTCCGGGCGTAAAGTGGACAAAAGGCAATAAATACTGCCATAAATATCAGGATTTTTTTCATAAGAAATTCCTTTTTTTATTTTCCGTGCTGCTGAATAGAAGCGTTTTCTTCCTGTTTTTCCCCCATTTCCTCCGGAAATTTCCTCCCCATATTGAAATTGACAAGCGGGAGCAAAGGAAGAAAGGAAGAAGGATTATAATTCAATAATCCCAGTTGGAAGTAAGTATTTCTGCCGCCGAGATTGAATAAGCCTATCTGTATTTTATCCGAAGCATTGAAAATGCCCATATAGAGAAAATCCGCTATATTTATTCCGCAGAATTGAATTCTTTCATTTTCTTTTTTCACCTCTTCACCGGCAAAAGAATAATTCAGAAGCCCCAACTGTATCCCGTAACAGTTTTTGCAGTAATTCTCCCAGCCGAAAGAGATCCCGTAATTTTTTTCTGTGACCGTTCCCATAAAAAAAGGATTCAACTGCAATCCACAGTTATACTGCAAAGCATTGGCGGCTCCGGCAATGGAAAAAACAGCAGAACGCTGTTCCAGTATAAAAAGTCCCAGAGCAAGAAATGTATGGGAACTTTCATCAAATAATTTCCGTTTTTCCACCAGACTCACATCCACTTGCAATGGAGTAAATTTCCAGCCGGAAATAAGCCCTTTATCCGTATAATCCCCGGCATAAAGAAGGGCGCGAAAAAGCGATAAAAACAGAAACAGAAAAAATTTTTTCTTCATTTCCGCCTTTTACATGGTCATATCGCCAAGATAATACTTTCTGGCTTCCGGATCATTCACAAGGTAATTGCTGTCCCCGTGACACAGGATCCTGCCCTGATACATAAGATAGGCTCTATCCACACAGGCAAGGGTTTCCCTTACGTTATGGTCGGTAATCAAGATCCCCATATTTCTGTCTCTCAACCGGTAAATGATCTGCTGCACATCCGCTACCGCAATAGGATCAACACCGCTGAAAGGTTCATCCAGAAGAATAAATGCCGGATTGGAAACCAATGCCCGCGTGATTTCCAATCTGCGCCGTTCCCCGCCGGACAAAGTCAAAGCCTGCTGTTTGGCAAGGCGGGTGAGTTCCAGTTCTTCCAGAAGTTGTGCCAGACGCTCTTTGCGTTCTTTACGGGAAATGGCAAGTGTTTCCAATATTGCCATAATATTTTCTTCCACAGTAAGTTTCCGGAAAATAGAGGGATTCTGGGCAAGATACCCCATCCCCATCCGTGCCCGGATATACATCGGCTGTTTTGTCACATCCAGCCCCTTGAATTTCACACTTCCGGAATCCGGCTGGATCAAACCTGTCACCATATAGAAACTTGTAGTCTTTCCGGCTCCATTGGGCCCCAGAAGTCCTACAACTTCCCCCCGTTTCACGTTCAGTGAGACCTGATTGACCACCCTGCGGCCGCCATAGGCTTTCACAAGGTCGGTTGCCTCCATAAGGAGATCGCTCTTTTCATCCATCTCCGGAACAGCCATGTTTTCCATATCTTTATTCATAAAATTTTCCATAAAACGCGTTCCTTTTCCTTATTTCGCTGCCCCGGCACCTTTCAGACCGCCGATAATACGGGAATCGGGTCTCAAAACGGATATTCTGCCGGTAAGAGTGTCAATAGTGATAAATTCCCCCCGGAGCATGCTTCCACCGCCGGTAACAAGAGGTTTTTCCGTAAGGGTGATGCGGTTGTTTACAAGAGAATAGACGGCTTTTCCCGCATAGGCTTTCTGCAACTGACGATCTTTGCCGCTTCCGGTACTGCGGGTGATCTCCACATCCCCGAAACATTCGATTTTTTCGATCTTCCGGCCCCCCATGGAGCCATCTTTTTTATTTTTGGCGCCGGTATTTTTCTCTTTTGCCTTGTTATCGGAAAAGAAAAGGATCATTTTCCGGCATTTGATATTCATATCCTGATCATCCACATCCACATTTCCAATGAGAATGACCCGGTTATTGTTCATATCAATATCCATGGATTCCGCCTTAACATTGGTAGGCTGATTTCTGTTCCGGGTACTGTTGCCGGAATGAAAATCAAATCCGGGAAATTGCGCTTTCATTTCCATTGCGCCGGCAAAAAGCAGGGCAAAGATAAATACAAAAAAAGTTTTTCTCCGGGTGATCATTTTTTATTTTCTCCTGTATTTGAATGATTCTTTTTATCACTGTTTTTCTCTTTTCTCATAGAGTGATCCTTTGCCTCCGGACGGATGACCACATGCACATTCGACCGTATATGGATAAATCTTCTGTCATGGAAAGCATCAAAACCGATCCCGTCCATATCCAATTCTCTCGACCGGAAATGTACTTTCCCATCCCCGCGGAGAGTTTTATTACTTTTATCATACGTCCCTTCCGGAGTAAAAAGCAAAGCTCTGCTGTGTTCCTTATCTTTCCAGTATTCTTTCACAGCAGAAACACTGCTTTGGATCGGATACAGCGGCGCATTATCCAATGCAATGATCTCATTTACATTTTTTACCGTATCCCGGATCACATCCAGCCGCAGATCTTTGAGGACAAGAAGCGCACCAAGATTCGTCGCCGTTTTCCCGTAAAGGATAAATTGCAGCCGGTTATCTTTTTTTCTGTACTGGGGCAAAGCAAAACCGCTTATGGATGCCTCTGCGCCCCCATCCTGTCCATACACTATGAATGTTTGGTGCATGACAATGGAAAACACAAAGAAAAGCACTGCTCTCCACATATATTTTCCCGGCTGATTTTTCATTATAGAAACTCCTCAAGGATCTTTTCCCATTTTCCCTGTTCTTTCAGCAATATTTCTATTGCCTCACGGATCGCTCCCTGACCGCCTTTCGCCTTCGTCCGGTAATCGGCGATCCTGTCCAACTCTTCCGCGCCGTCTGCAACAACAACACCGAAAGCACATCTTTTCAGAGGAGCGGCATCAATAAGGTCATCCCCTATATACATACACTCTTCTTCTGTCAGAGAAAGTTTTTTCAGAAGAGAAGTAAGCCCCTCATCTTTATTTCTGCATCCTTCCTCAATAAAATCCAGTTTCAACTCCTCCGCTCTGCGCTGATTTGCTCTGGACTTCCTGCCCGAAAGGATACCTACTTTCAAACCGCATTTCCGGGCAAGAGCGATACCGAGACCATCCCGGACATGGAAGAATTTTATCTCCTCATCCGAGCCAGCCCCGTAACCGATCCTGCCGTCGGTAAGCACGCCGTCAACATCCAGGATGACGGCACGCACTTTCTCACATTTTCCGTGTAAGCTCATAAATCTTCAATACCTCATCCATCACTCTTTCAGCCCCGGCAAAATCCAGGGAATTGGGGCCGTCGGAAAGGGCTTTTTCCGGGGTGGGATGTACTTCCATAAAAAGACCGTCGATCCCTACTGCCGCCGCCGCCCGGGACAAAGCAGGAATAAACTCTCTCTGTCCGCCGGAAGCATTGCCCAGACCTCCGGGCAGCTGCACAGAATGGGTGGCATCAAAAATCACAGGATGCCCCATTTCCCGCATGGTCTGCAATCCCCGCATATCCACAACAAGATTGTGATACCCGAAAGAAGTGCCCCGTTCCGTAAGCATAATATCTTTACAACCTGCATCAGCAAGTTTCCCTACAACACTTTTCATATCTTCCGGAGCAAGGAACTGCCCTTTCTTCACATTCACCGCCTTACCGGTTTTGGCAGCGGCAACAAGAAGATCGGTCTGACGGCAGAGGAATGCAGGGATCTGCAGAATATCGGCTACTTCCGCCGTTGCCTCCGCCTGACAGGATTCATGGATATCTGTAACAACAGGAAGATCCAGTTCCTTTTTCACAGCGGCAAGGATCTTCAATCCTTCTTCCATTCCGAACCCGCGGAAAGATTTTCCCGAAGAACGGTTGGCTTTATCAAAAGAAGCCTTGAACACATACTGGATACCGCGGTCGGCGCACGCTTTTTTCAAAAAAGCTGCGATCTGCATACAAATATCAAGTCCTTCTGCCACACAGGGCCCGCCAAGGATCACAAATTTACCATTTCCTGCTACAATATCTTTTCCGATTTTTGCCGGATTCATCTTTTCTTCTCCATTATTTTTGTTCTTCAACAGAACTGGAAACCATATTTTCCACTTTTTCCCGGGATAATCTTTTTTCTTCCGCAAGGAAAGCTGCCGCCTTTTCCAACTCTTCGGGAGTATCAATGCCGATACTGGAATATTCGGTCACAACACACTTGATGCGCATACCGTTTTCCAATGCACGCAACTGTTCCAGCTTTTCACATCTTTCCAGATTGCCTTCCGGCAGGGAGACAAATTTTTCCAATGCACTTCTCTTGTAGGCATAGATCCCCCAATGCCGGTAACAGGTCATCTCTTCCCCGCCGGTACGCAGGAATGGAATCATGGAACGGCTGAAATACAATGCGTGATTATCCGATGCAAGGACGACTTTCACGATATTGGGATTGTCCGCTACTTCTTCTCTTGCACAGGGCACCACTACCGTAGCCATATCCGGGCCATCTTCTTCTGTAATGACCTCAATAAGAGAATTGATGACTTCCGGACGGATGAAAGGCTCATCGCCCTGTACGTTGATGATATAATCACATTCCTGATCCCGGATGGCTTCATAGATCCGGTCAGATCCGGAGGGATGGGAGGAAGAGGTCATCACCGCTTTACCGCCGAATCCGGTTACCGTATTATATACATTCCGGTCATCCACCGCAACAAGCACCTCATCGGCACGGGAAAAATTCGTTCTTTCCCATACATGCTGCACGATAGGTTTCCCCCCGAGATCCGCAAGGACTTTCCCGGGGAAACGCATACTGCCGTAACGGGCAGGAATGACTGCAAGAACTCTTTTTGTCATGATCTCATTCCTTTTTCAGAAACTGTGGGTAACAAGTCCGTCACGCAGTTTGGGTTCAAACCATGTGGATTTGGGAGGCATGATCTCACCGGCATCGGCAATATCGAACAACTGCCCCATTGTAGTGGGATACATGGAAAATGCAACAACGCCTTTTCCGGTATTCACCAGTTTTTCCAGTTCGGCTGTACCTCTGATACCGCCAATGAAACTGATGCGTTTGCTTGTACGGGGGTCATCGATCCCCAGAACAGGGGCAAGGATGTTATCCTGCAAAATACTTACATCCAGTCTTTCGATCACGCCCAGAGAGGCAATATCAAATTTGGGAGTAAGCAAACTCCATTTATTCTGGAAATACATGCAGAATGTTCCGCCCTTTGCGGGAACGGGATCATTAATGGGAGTAACAGTGAATTTTTCTTCCACTTTTGCAAGGAATTGTGCTTCGGA
This sequence comes from Lentisphaeria bacterium, assembly GCA_017629515.1. Classification (GTDB taxonomy): domain Bacteria; phylum Verrucomicrobiota; class Lentisphaeria; order Victivallales; family UBA1829; genus RGIG5327. The sequence continues at coordinate 28,522 of JAGBXB010000076.1, forward strand.
AAGTCCGTTGAGATCATGCACGCATCTATTGTAGGAAAGGATCTTCAACTGGGAAGCAGGGAAGGAAACGGCAAGGAAGAAGTTGTAATCTTCTTTACCGGTATGAGCAGGATTATTTGCTTTGCAGCTTGCGGCGGCACGGGAGGCGGAAGCGGCTCTGTGGTGACCGTCGGCAATGTAGAGATAAGGGATCTCATTTTCAAATACGGCAGAAATTTCTTTACTCTTTTCCGCGCCGCACTTCCACATTTTGTGTTCGATACCGTCAGCAGCAGTAAAAGCATAGAAAGGATCGTTTTTCATTACTTCCGCCACAAGAGCATCGATTTTGGCAGAATCCCTGTAAGCAAGGAACACAGGTCCGGAGTGATTACGCAGAGTCATAACGTGACGGGCGCGGTCATCTTCTTTATCCCGGCGGGTCTTTTCATGTTTTTTGATGATGTCTTTATCGTAATCTTCGGCGGAAGCAGCCCCGGCAAGACCGATCTGGACATGATCGCCCATTTTCAGAGAATAGACATAAAGATTGGCTTCTGCATCGTGGGCAAGGGGAGCAGCCTGGCAAAGGCGTTTGAAGTTTGCTTCCGCTTTGGCATATACTTCATCACTGTAAAGATCCACGCCGGGAGCCATTTCGATTTCCGGACGGGAAACCCGCAGAAAACTCAAAGGATTGCCTTCCGCAAGAACTGCGGCTTCTTCACTGTTCACCACATCGTAGGGGACAGCGGCAATTTCTGCGACTTTTTCAGGGGTGGGCATCAACGCATGGAAGGGATAAAAATGAGCCATTTTCTTCTCCAATTTTTTAAATAGGTTTTTCGATACGGTTATATTTATAAATAAATATACTCTCTCAAAAGATATTTTTCAAGAGAGTATATTCCAAAAGTCATTCAAAAGAGGTGTTTTCCGGAAAAACGCTCTGTAATCCCGTAAAAATATCCCAAAGATTCTTTTACTTGTGATGAGAATGGGTATGACTCTGCGTGACTTTCGCATTCCCTTCCTTTTGCGGAAGGGTATCCTGTTTATACAACGTTTGTGTTATTGCTGCTGTTACAGAAAAAAATGACATGAATACTATAAAAAGCAAACCGCAGACAAGTCCGGCAACAAGTGGAAATTTGGAAAAATCCGGATTGTTTTTCCAGTTGGCAGCAGGTCCCTGCAGATATTTTCTGACAGTATTCTGCAAACAGCACACTGCAACAATATACAGGATCACACAGGGTGTTGTTGCAAAACAAACGATCCGGGCAAACGAAGCAAATTCAGGAAAAAATACAGCAAATTGGGATATATATCCCCCTAATGTGGAAATACTGAAAAAAACAGCATAAAGACAGGCAATGACCGTACAGCAACTGTTTTTTCTTCCCATAAGTTTATCATAACTTCTGCTCATTTTCCAGAAACTGACAAAAATCCAGTAAAGATTGAAAACCGGGATAAACAAATACCCCACCGCCTTTGCCGGAGTCGTACATGCTTCCCCTGCCGGAAGAAATTTCCAGTAACGGTAGAGAAGAACAAGCCACGCTATCGCAGAAATACCCGCAGAAACGGCAATAATCAATCCGGTAAGGCACAGAAGACCGATTCCCGCAATCATAAGGAGCGGGTAAGACATATGCTTTGCAAAAACAACAAGCACGATCTCAAAAAAAATAGCAATAAAAGAAATCACCATTACAACAAGGGGGATCCACCATAATTTGAACATTCTTTCCAGAGAATTTACTGCCCCCTGTTTCAGAAGAAGATCCTGTTCATTTTCTTTTTCCGTATCAGTAAATTCTTCAACAGCAGAAATATTTTCTTTTACATCTTCCACATTATCATTTTTATTGTATTCTTCCATTTTTCCTCCTGAATTTATATTACAGTATTGCAAACACAGTCCGCAAACATGAAAAAGGGGTTCCGGTTTGTGACCGGAACCCCATACACTTAAAATACTACGACTTTTCCGGTCATATTATTTTTCTGTGGGAACAACGATACCTTTGATGATGATGTTCTGACAGAAGATGAATACCAGAAGTGTGGGAACAGCCGCAATGATAAGAGCGGAGAACCCGACAGCCTGACTGGCACGCTGCTGCAACTGATAGAGATACACCATCATTGTCCACATGGACTCATCCTGACAGAGCAGGAACGCCATCATGAAGTTACCGTATGCGGCAGTAAAGGAACTCAACGCAATAACGGAAAGGATCGGTGTGGAAAGACCCATGGCGATGTGCCAGAAGACGACCCATTCAGATGCACCGTCAATGGCGGCGGATTCAAACAATTCTTTCGGCAGAGAGTCAAAGAACCCTTTGAGAAGGAAGATATTGTATCCGTTTGCCATGGAGGGCAGGATCAGCGCGGCAAAGGTGTTCAGAAGTCCCAGTTCTTTAATGAGCAGGAACTGGGGAATACCCAGCACCATGGCAGGGAATGCCATAGGCAGCATCAAAAAGAGCAGGATCTTGTAGGCAGGAGCCATTTTGTAACGGGAAAGTGCATAGGCGCAAAGCGGATTCACCAGCAATGCGGCAAGAACTGCCAGACAGCAATAGATCAATGTATTGCGGGCGGCATGTCCGCTTGTGATAATGGTATCAATAACCATAAGGTAATTGCGTTTCAGATACTCTTTGATAAGCATACCGCGGTTGTCGATCACATTGAACCATTCATACTCTTTGATGGGAGCAGAGATCACATCTTTGGAAACATACAATTTACCCCATGCTCTGTTGAGAGCGGTGATATTTTTGTATTTTTCTTTCAGGAATTTGATGTAGCGTTCCTGCAAATTGGCAGCATCGGTGACAACACGCAAAGCAGCATTCTTTTTATCTTTCACAAATTCCGTGTAATGATTCTGCGCGATGGCAGTTTCAGGAGAATTGGGGAATTTGGTAAAGAAGGGGATTTCCAACTTGTTTGTGATGGTGTGGTGGTAATCACGGGAAAGTTTCTGATAATCCACAACGCCTTTGGCATTACGGTATTTGCTTTCCACAAAATTACGGTAATCGGTAAGAGCAATACGCTGCAAACCAACTTCTGTGGTACTGAGAGTATCAATAAAGGCACTCAAATCTTCACTCTGTTTCAGGTTGTCTCTGGGAGCCTCATTGGTGAGGATGATCTCATTGAAATCCTTGAAACCAAGACCGTATGCCTTGTTGACGGCATCCACGCTCTTATATTTTTTCAGCAGCCAGGCGCGATAAGCATTCCCCAGAGTGATCACGCGGATATATTTGGGGGATACCTTGGTAGCCACAAAGTCTTTCCAATCCACTTTGATCTGACCGGAAACAGGTTCAGAAACGGGGACTTTGATCCCGGCAATGGATTTGGCTTTGCTTTTGTAGATGGCATTGAGGGTTTCAAAGTTTTTGTATTTGCCTGTAAGATAGGCTACCCATTCTCCCTGGGAGGCAGGATCCAGATTTACAAACGCAAAGTTCATATTTTCCCGGATGAAGTCGAGCCAGACCCGGGCAAATTCTTTACGACCGGCAGGATAGCGTTCCGGAAGAGTCACATCACTCCAATGGATATAAGTAGTACCCATTTTCTTATTGAGTGTGGCAAGGTCGCGTTCCACTCTTGTACGCACATGGGTCACAAAAGCTCCATCCAGATCGATCCAGCTTGTCTGCAAATCAGGCAGAGTATTCTTGAATTCAAGAATAGCTTTCAGAAGCGGGGTATTATAATCTGTGGAAATACCGCTGGAAGCGAAAAGTTCGATAGGCAAACCAAGAACACTGAAATCAGAATAGTTGGTATTGCACACTTTATTCATATTCTGAATGGTACCGAATTTCTTTTTCAGCCATTTACGGTACTGACGGACAGAAAGGGTATCCACCCCGACTTCGTACGCCATACCGATCACACGCCAGTAATGAGGTTTGTTTTTTCTCACATCCGCAAGGAACTCACGGAAGTCATTGTTTCTTTCTCTGGAAAGATCATCCGGAACAGCAATATTGGTGATGGAACCGATGGGTTCACGGAAGTCGGAAAACAAAATATTGTTCTTGCTGTTGTATTTTGTCAACAGGTGCTTCTGGAAAAGCAGCCGGTTGTCATATACATATTCCGGAGCAATGGAGAAATCGTTGAAGTCCACATCGCTCTTCAAAGACCCGGAGATCATGATCAGAAGAGGATAGATCATGGTGGCTCCGCCAACGATCAATATAAGATGTATGGCAAGACCAAGGAGTTTTACCTTGATATTCTTCTTTTCTACATTTCCAATAATAGGCATTATTTACCTCCTGTGGTTTTAAATTCCATTTTGGAAAGGCGTTTCAGGTTCTGGATGGTGAAGAGCAATGTCATGGAACCCAATACCCACGCCATGGCGATAGCACTGCCGAAACGCAAATTGGTGTAGGCTTCTTTGAAGATATGCAGTTCGGCTACTTCCGTATTGGCTCTTCCGAAGGTCATAATAAGGATCATTCCTCCGGACTGGGATGCGGAAATAAATGCACCGACAAAGTTGATGATGATCAATGCTTTCAGTGTGGGGAACGTTACATGCCAGATCTTCTGGAAGAAGTTGGCACCGTCGATTTCGGCAGCTTCGTATGTATCATCCGGCACACCTTTGAGTGCGGCCAGATAAATGAGACAGCCGGGACCCGCAGATGCCCAGATGGTGGGGATCACGCAGGAGAACATTGCCCATTTTGCATCTTCGATCCACGCAATGGGGGAGAAACTGATCCCGAAAAGATTGAGGATATTCCCCACGACCTGGTTCAGAATACCGGAAGAACCGCTCTGATAGAACAATCTCCACATGAAAATCACCACCAGTCCGCTCATAACAGCAGGCAGGTAGAATACTGTACGGTAGAAAATCTTTCCGCAGGAAACTTCCTGCAACAGGATGGCAAGCACGATGGGAGCACAGAAGCCCATGGTGAGCAGGAAGGACATATAACGGAATGTATTCCAGATGGAACTCCACCATTCATCACTGAAAATAACTCCGGCGATGTTATCCAATCCGATCCAGTCACTCTTACCGACAAAGTGGTAATCCTGGAAAAGGATCTGTGAACCGCTGAACATAGGATAGTATGTCCACAGCAGGATACTCAAAACAGCAGGGAGCATGATAAGGTATCCCAACCAGTTACGCTTGAATTCCCATCCTTTTTTCTTTCCGGAGTAAGAATCTTTGGGAGAAAATACTTTCCAGATATTGTAGATAACAAAGCAGAAGAGGCACAAGAGACAGATGGCAACGATGGTTGCTACAACGGTGCGTTTCTGTTTTTCTGCGGGGGAAATACGCCCGATCATGCGTTCATTTGTACGGGCTTCCGCCTTTTTCAGGATATCGTGGAAGATTTTGATACGCGCTTCAATAGCTTCGGGACTGTTGCCTTCGGGCAGTTTGCCGTCACGGGAAAGCTGCTGGGCTTCATCAAGAGGCTGGGTCATATAGAGATAGACCAGCTGGCAGTTTCTGCCGAAAGGTTCCGCCTTACCGTTTTTCAAAGAATCTTTCAGAGTCTTTTCCCAGGCAGGGGGGAAGTATTTCAGGTATTCGGTGTAACCGAATTCACGCAGATAATCGGGGCTGACAAGTTTGCCCTGACCGTGACGGATCATCATTTCCGTATAGATCTTTCTGGCAGACTTGGAGTTCATAAAGCGGATGTATTTCCATGCCATATCCCGGATCTCTTTAGCGGTGACAAATTCGCCTTCGCTGTTTCTGCGTCCGGCAAGACCGGCAAAGATACCTTCCAGACCCATATTGACTTCGGTGGCATTCACACCGCTGGGGCCGACAGGGAAGGAAGCACAACCGACCAGAGTGGGGTCAACGCCCCCGCCGGAACGCTCATCCCCCAGATAGTTGGAGAACATCCCCAGACGGCCAGCCTGCTGGGCAAGTTTCATGGAGCGTTCATCGGCATTGGCTGTGGAGTAACCGCGCTGTTCCACGCCATCAGAGTCTTTCCAGCGTTCGGTGGTAAGGCGCATGTAGAATTCCAGTCCCACAGCGGCTTCTCTTGTACCGAAAGCAGCTTTCCACTGACCTTTTTCATCTTTAACGACGGCTTCTCCTCCGGCACCCCACAGGTAGGGCATATAGTCCCATGCAGCCTGGGGGCCGGTGGAAATACTGATACCGTATTTATCCCTTGCAGGGTCGGAAATACGACGGGCATAGTCCAGAAGTTCATCCCAGTTTTTAGGAGGTCTTTCGGGGTCGAGACCGGCATCCTGGAAAAGGTCTTTACGCCAGAAGAGGGCGCGCACCAGAATACTTTTCCCCATAAACCAGAGGTGTTCTCCGGCTTTGAAATGATCCATACCGGGGCCATCCCGGTAGATAACGGGGTGCATCGCGGCAGGAACAGAATCCAGATACCCTTTGATCCCCTTGAATTCAGGATCTTTGCTGATGTAATCATCCATAGGATAGATAAACCGCTGCTGGATGTAAGTATCAGACATACGGAAGTTTACCCGCATCACATCAGGAGCGGCTCCACCGGCGATAGCAAGCATGAGTTTGGACTCATTACCGATATTGGCGAGGGTGATACCGCCGAACCGGGAAAGTTCCACCTGGGGGTTCTGCCTTTTGAATTCATCAAGCAGAGCAACCTGGATCTGACTGGATACATCAGTGGATTTGGGGTCGGGCATGTGGTAGATACGCAAGGGAATTTTTTTAAGAGATTTCCCCTGTTCCACAGCCTTCTTTGCGGCAGGAGCCTTTTTGGCGCCATCCGCAGCCATTGTACGGACTGGAAACAGCAATGTAGCAATCAGAGCTGCTCCCAACAACGTTGAGAAAAATTTACCTTTCATCATCATTCCGTGATAATGAGTTATACCGTCCTTTTTCCGGACAGCCGGAACTCCGTACTGCCGCCCGCTGCGACTTTTCCGGTCGTTCCATTCCATAACACGCCAAGCTCCCTGCCGGGCATGATTTAACTATAATAAATGGTAATATATCACCAACATTGCCATTTTGCAAGCTTCAAATCACTTCTGATGAGAATAAAGAGCCTGTTTTTTCTATAAACGAAGCTTTTCCCGGTACTTTCCGGGGGTGGAATGAAAATATTGTTTGAAAAGGCGGGAAAAATGACTGGTATCAAAAAAGCCCCACTGACAGGCGGCATCCTTTACAGTAAGCCGTCCGTAAAGAATATCTTCCGAAGCGCATTTCAGACGGTGGTGCAATTCATAGGAGGCAAAAGACATCTGGAAAACCTCTTTGAAAAGAGTCCGGAATCTGCTTACACTCATATTACAGCGGGCGGCAGCTTCTTCCGCACTGGTCACACACTTTCCGCTCCCGATCATTTTCAGAGCGGGCAGAAGCCGCAGAAAAGAGTTCTGTCCGGGCTTTTTTGTTTCCAGTTCAGGAAGATCGTGGGCTATATCCATGAAACAGTCCAGTGCGGCTTTCCAGCAGTAAAGGATATCTTCCGTCCCGCATTTGCGTATTTTTTCAGCAAAAACGCCGCAATGGGGATATAAATCATATTCCTCCATGATTTTTCTGCGTTCTTCCACACTGTGGGATAAAAATGCAAAAAATTTATCCCCGTATCCCAGAAGCACCTTTTTCAGCAATTCAGGGGAAGTTACGGACATACAATACACAGCCCCGTTCAAACTGCTGGATCTTCCGCCGTGAGGCTCCCAGGGGGCTGTTATACATGCGCCGTGGTGGATCTGATTTGTTTTATGACCATCCATATCCCCTTCAATGACTACATTCAGATGGATGGCTTCATGAAAATCCGGAGCATAACTGCTGCTTGTTCCCGCACAATAAGTCTGCAACCGGATGAAAAAGGGATTTTCTTCCGATAATCCCCAATCCCAGAACGATGGTTTCATATTTTCCTCCTGAACAGAATATACAATATTTCCTTTAAAATATACTCTTTACTTTTCTTGAAAGAACACCCCCGGAAAGGTATAGTAAAAAGTAATGGAAAAGTGTGGCTTATTTTGTATATCCCGTTCCGGACAGGGCAACGGGATACATTTTTACAATAGCATATATTTTTCATCTTTGCAAGTGAGGCAATTTCAAAAGTCCTCAAAAATCTGAAAGTATATCCGGCGGGTTCTTTCATTTTTCCCGAATGACTTTTGAAATTACCTCTCAAGAAAAAAATTTTACAAACATTTTTCAGAAAGGAAAAAGTTTATGGATCCCTATACAGCCCGTTACGCCTTTTTCTGGTACAATGATGAAGAGATCTTCTTTGATTCCCAGGAAGACATCGACAGAAAAGTAAAATCCTATGCCGATCAGGGAATAACCCATCTTATGACGTTTTCCTGCACCCATTTCCGGTGGAGTTTCAAACCTTTCTGGGGCATCCTCAATGAATGTCTGACCAAAATCGTAAGAGCCGCCCACAAGTACGGATTGAAAGTAGTGGAACACCACTCTTCGGAACTTGCCCACCTTGCCGATACCCCGGAACAACTGCAAAGACTGAAAAACATCCTCTCTTTCCGGAAGTCCTCCCTTGATTCCTGGAAGGGGCTTACAGACTTCCTCCAGGATAAAAATTCCGAAGCAAACAAATGGGTGCAGATCAATGAAAAAACCGGTCTGCCCAATGTGAATGTCTATATGGGGACAGGTAAATGTTACAATGATCCGGAATACAGGAAAGAGTATCTCACCTATCTGGAAAGCGTATATGCCACCGGCGTAGACGGCATTATGACCGATGACGTACAGTACTACTGTTTCTGTACCTGCGAACACTGCCGGAAAGGGTTCAAAGAAAAATACGGACACACTCTCCCCTCCCCTGAAAAATGGGATGAGTGGTTTGGCAATATGCGCGATATATCCTTTGTGGATTTTCTCCGTTTCCGGATAGATTCCACCCATAACTTTCATGTAATGGTGAAAGAGCATTATGACAGTCTCGGTTTGAAACTTCTCCGACCCAACTATCTTTCCTTTGCCTTCTCCAACGATCATCAATCCTGCGGGATAGATGAACTGCCGGAAATGCACTGGTATTTTCAGGAGTGCGCCATCTCCTGTATCCCCAGATACTCTTTCCTGAAATCTGCCGGTGAACAGAAACACCGCGCCATGATCGCCAAACAGCGGAAGATCCCCCACGGCATCCTCAATTATGCCTACAATCACGATGATCTTGTTTTCACCTGGGCTGTCGCCATGCTTTCCGGCGGGTTCTATGTCAATACCCCGGAAGGCGGAGATCCCGTAGACGAAACTCTTATCCGCTCTTTTGAAAAGAAATACTCTTCCAGCCTCTTCCATTGTGAAGAATTTTCTCCCGTTGGATTCCTCCACTCTTACGGCAACCGGGTTTTCTCCCCCGGCGACAATATGAGCAGGATGGAAGTTTGGCTGCAAATGTGTCTTCTCCGGAACCGTCCCTGCATCATGGTCAACGCCAATGATCCGGAAAGTTGGAAAAAGTGTTCTCTTATCAGCATAAATGAAGTACACATGCTTTCCGATAAAGAGATCTTTGAACTGAAAAAATATGTGGAAGACGGTGGAAATATTCTCCTTTCCGGTCAATGCGGCACCCAGAAAGAAACTGCCGTTGTACGCACAAAAGAAGAGCTGGAAGCCGTCTGGGGCTTCTCCTTTGATGCAAGAGAGGGTTCTTCTCCCGTTATTCTTCCCCGGGGCAAAGGAAAGATCTGTATCATCCCGGATTTCTTCGGCTACCCGCTGAATGAAGAAGATATTGCAAAAATGTTCAAGACCGATCACATGGATTTCCCATTTATGGAAATGCCCTATGAACTTATGCGCAACGCCCCCTTTGTTACGGGAAACACCCGCAATAAAACAGAAAAAAGAAAACATAATATTACTGAAATATACCATGCTCTTATGAAAAGTTCACAGGAAGTCATGGCTCTTTTCGATACCCTTGCGCCGTCAGACTTTTCCGCTTCTGTACCGGATGGTCTGCTGGTTTCCCCGTTCCGTTCCACAGAAGAAAATACTCTTTCCATACGCCTTTTGAATACGAAAGAAGCGTTGATCACCGACGAAGCGGGAGTGGTCTCAAGGGGAGATACAGTAAAATGGAAGAAACTGGATGAAGTGGATTCCGTCTTCTCCTTCGTTCTTTCCGCCGGGGAAAAAGTTACAGGATGCTTCTTTACCGATCTTACCGGCAAGGAAGTACCTTTATCCTTTGAAGAAGCCATGCCTCATCAATGGAAAGTAACGCTTCCCGCAGGTAGTATGCAGGATTTCGGTTACATCATCCTGCAACTGGGGAAAACGAACCCTTGAAAAAGGCTCATTCATGCTGTATAGTATTTACCTTGAAGGTCATGTTTTCTTATAAGGAACGATCTATACAGAAAGAAATACAGTAATAAAAAAATTTTCAGGAGGAAATATGGATCCCTTTCTGGTGCGTTTCGCATTTTTCTGGTACAACGATGCAGAACTCTTTCACGATTCGGAAGAAGATATTGAAAGAAAAGTCAAAATTTATGCCGATCAGGGAATAACCCATCTCATTACCTTTTCCTGCACCCACTTCCGTTGGAGTTTCCAACCCTACTGGGGTCTTATTAATGAATGTCTGGCAAAAATCGTGAGAGCAGCGCACAAGTACGGTCTGAAAGTTGTGGAACATCACTCCTCTGAACTCACACACCAGGCAGACACACCCGAGCAAGTGGAATTTCTCCGCAATCTTCTGAAATTCCGTAAATCCTCTCTGGAATCCTGGCCCAAACTTCTGGATTATCTGCGGGATCAGAATTCCGATGCCAATAAATGGCTGCAGATCAATGAAAAAACCGGTCAAAGAAATATCAACCGTTATCAGGGAGTCGGAAAATGCTATAATGATCCGGAATACAGAGAAAAATATCTCAAATATCTGGAAAGCGTGTATGCTACTGGCGTGGACGGCATTATGACCGATGATGTGCAGTATTACTGCTACTGTACCTGCGAACACTGCCGGAAAGGATTCAAAGAAAAATACGGCCACACCCTCCCTCCCCCTGAAAAATGGGATGAATGGATGAATACCCCGCAGAACAGGGAATTTGCCGACCTCTTGCGCTTCCGCCATGACTCCACGCGCAATTTTCATGTGATGGTGAAAGAACATTATGACCGTCTCGGTTTGAAACTTCTCCGGCCCAACTATCACTCCTTTGCCTTTTCCCCCGACACCCAGTCCTGCGGGATCGACCGGCTGCCGGAAATGCACTGGTATTTCCAGGAGTGCGCTTTATCCTGTCTGATCCGTTTCTCTTTCCTGAAATCCGCCTGTGAACAGAAACACCGGGTCATGATCGCAAAAGAAAAAAATATTCCCCACGGGATCCTCAATTATGCCTATACAAGAGATGAACTGGTCTTTTCCTGGGGTGTTGCCATGCTTTCCGGTTCTTTCTACACCAACACTCCGGAAGGCGGCGATATGGTGGATGAATCTCTCATCCGTTCCTTTGAGAAAAAATATGCTTCCAGCCTTTTCCATTGTGAAGCACTTTCTCCGGTGGGCTTCCTCCATTCCTTTGAGAACCGTTCCTATTCCCCGGGTTACATCATGAGCAGAATGGAAGCATGGGTGCAGATGTGTATTTTGAGAAATATGCCCTGTGCCATGGTCAATACAGAACATCCGGAACATTGGAAAAGATGTCCCGTTATCTGCGTAAATGAGATCCACATGCTTTCCGATAAAGAGATCACCGATCTGAAAAATTATGTCAAAGACGGGGGCAATCTTGTTATTTCCGGTCAGAGCGGGATCCAGGACAAAGACAACCACATCCGTACAAAAGAAGAAATGGATGCCATCTGGGGGATTTCTTTTGAAGCAAGACACGCTTCCAAACCGGAGATCACCCCTTACGGTAAAGGAAAATTCTGCGTTGTTCCGGATTCATTCGCTTATCCTCTGGATGAAAAAGATATTGCAAGTATGTTCAAAGCCGACATTTCCCAATATAACTTCAATTCAGAACTTCTGCCTTTTCTCCTCACCCGTCACGCTCCCTTTGTGATCGTGGCAAAAACTCCTCCCGGATTGAAGAGAGAAAGCAATATTACGGAACTTTATCACGGTCTTATGGACCGTTCTCCGGAACTTATGGAGCTTTTCAACACTCTTTCGCCGCGTGTTTTCTCCACGGAACTTCCCGAAGGGATCCTCGCTTCCGCCTGCTGCTCCACAGAAGACAACAGCATAACCATACGCCTTTTGAATACGACTGACGCTTTGATCGTGGATGATAAAGATAACTTCATTTCACGGAAAGATACCGTTGTATGGAAAAAATGGCAGGGCGGAGATGGCACGCTCTCCATTACTCTCCCGGAAAATGAAAAAATTTCCGGTGCGGTCTATTGCGACCTTTCTTTACAGGAGCGCACTCTTTCCTGTGAATTGAAAGATGCACAAAGCAATACATACAAGATCACTCTTCCTGCGGGTCTATTGGAAGATTTTGGTTTCATCAAACTTTTTCCTGCCTGATTTTCTGCGCAGGGCAAAAGAAAAGGGACTGCGGCAAACTTCTTGCGATCTTTTGCAGCAGTCCCTCTTTTCAGCTTACTTTTACGGAAAAATCATTCCTTTTCATCCACATCGTTTTCTTCCACATCCGTAAACATTTCCCCCTGTTTTCCGGTATTACGTTTATCAATAAGTTTTTTTGTCTGTACGGACGCTTTGGCGATGGCGGAATCCACGGCCTTGAAAAGATCAAAATCTTCCACTTCCGCCGTCACTGTGTGATGTTTGATGTTCAATACGAGGGAGACCTTGGCGCGTTTACTGTCCTGCATATCAAGAACAGCCTGGGCAGAGACGATCTTCAAAGAGAGATCACCGAATTCCGCCTGGATTACACTTGCAACTCTTTCTCTGACTTTTTCAGACACTTCAAAATGTCTTCCGCTGACTGTGATTTCCATAACTGACCTCCTTTGTTAGGAACTATTCACACTATAACGCCAACTTTTTTCATTTCAAGGAAGAAAATGTATTTTTTTTAAAAAAAACCGGAAAAATCATTCCAGACTCAATGCGTTGCCCAACACGCCCGGAACAAGTACGGGACTGCCGGTGAAACGTGATGCCGCTGCGGCACTTCCGGCATCCA
>JAGBXB010000077.1 GCA_017629515.1 Lentisphaeria bacterium
CCTGCGTCCCTACGGGACTTGAAAAATAATTTGCCTGTTCTGTTCCGGGAATCTCCAAAGCCCCAACGGGGCGTCAAGAACCCAGCCCGGGGTTTTAACCCCGGGGATTACATACACCCCACATGAAAAAAGTCCCGCAGGGACGCAGGAAAAATACCAACCGGAAAGAGAAGAAAATGTATAAATTATGAATGTTTTCTGTGTGTGAGGGGAGGGGGAATGACTTTGCCACTACTATTTTCAAAGCCCCAAAGGGGCGTCAAGAACCTAGCCCGGGGTTTCAATCCCGGGTAATATGTATCCCCCCACGAAAAAAGTCCCGCAGGGACGCAGGAAAAATACTCTCTTAAAAATATGGTGATTTTTCTTTATGCTTTATGTCCAAATAAAGAAAAAAGAGTGCTGCAATCCTGTTAAGATTTTGCAACACCCTATTGAAGTTACCGCAGAAAAAAATTATTTTCCAATAAGGGAAAGGAATTTTTCGTATGCCGCATCATATTTTGCACGGCAGGAATCCGCAGGAGTATAAACTACTGGCTGGAAAGAATTTCTTACGATCTCTCTTGCGTGGTCAAGATCTTTTACAGAACCATTTGCCATTGCCTGGGCAAGAATGTTGCCGGAAGCTGTGGCTTCCACAGGGCCTGCAATGATCTTGCGATTGCAGATATCAGAAGCAATCTGCATAATGACAGAAGCATTGGAGCCTCCGCCCACAATATTGAGCGCATCAAACTTTTTGCCGGAAAGTTTTTCCAGAATTTCCAGTTTGGCACGGAAGCACATGGCAAGGGAGTCATAGACACAGCGGATGGCGGCAGCGTCATCGGGAGTGCCCTGTCCGGTGCGTTCACAGAAACGGCAGATCTTTCCATACATATCTCCGGGAGAGAGAAATTCTCTTGCATTGGGGTCGATAAGGTATTTCAAACCTTCTGCTTTTTCTGCCATGGGGTCGATCTTGCTCCAGGGAACTTTATCCCCGTCCCGTTTGCCCCAGTCCGCACGCAATTCCTGGGCAAGCCACATGCCGATAATATTGGTAAGGAAACGGATCTTGCCGTTAAGTCCCCCTTCATTGGTGAATCCGGCATTCCGGGCTTCTTCTGTAAGGACAGGCGTATCCAGTTCCGCTCCGAACAAAGCCCAGGTGCCGAAACTTACATAAACAAAGTCACTGCCTTTTTCCGCAGGGACGGCGGCAACGGCAGAAGCGGTATCGTGACTGCCTACTTTGCAGACTGTGATTCGGGGAATATCCAGTTCTGCTGCAACTTTCTCTGTGATTTTGCCTACTTTCGCAGGCGAGGAGGTAATGGCAGGGAATATATTGCGGTCAAAACCCAATGCATCAATGGTTTTATAATCCCAGGAACGGGTATTGGCATCCAGAAGATTGGAGGTGCTTGCTTCTGTATATTCACAACTTTTATCCCCGCTGAAAAGATAGGTGATGGCATCGGGGATCATAAGGAGAGACGTACCGGAGAAATCTTCCGGATGAGCTTTTTTATGGGCATAAAGCTGATAGATGGTATTCAACTGCATTTTCTGGATGCCGGTACGGGAATAAAGAACATCTTCCGGAATGATGCCGAAAACTTTTTCCGGAGCGTTATCGGTACGGGCATCCCGGTAGTTGTAGGGGGCGCGGGCAAAGGAGCCGTCTTCTTTAAGGAAAACATAATCCACGCCCCAGGTATCTGCGGCAAAGGAGATGATGTCCGGATATTTTGCAAAAGCCTTTTTCACGCCGGTTTTGATTTCGTTGAAGATCATCTCCATATCCCAGAAAAGAGAACCCTCTTTTTCCACAGGACCATTGTCAAAGCGGTGCATTTCCTCAATGACAAGTTTTCCATTTTCCAGAATACCTACGATGACGCGTCCGCTGGATGCGCCCATATCTGCGGCAACATATTTTTCCGATGCCATGTTTGACTCCTTGCGTTTTATAATGTCTTATATTGAATGTTTTTTGAAAAATGCCTTGAAAATACGGGAATTTTATCTTATTTTACACCGGAAACAGGTTTTTTTCAAATCCTTTCAGAAAAAAATCTTGCTAAATGGTAAAAATAATGTATATTGTTAGAGAATATAATAAACAAATCGGAAGAAAGGATGTAAAAATGGATGAAAAACTGATCATTGATACAGCAAAAGAGGTTTTGGATATTGAATTGGAGGGAATCACCTTTTTGAAGGATCATCTGGGAAAGGAATTCGCTCTTCTTGTGGAAAAATGTATCTCCATTTTGAATGACGGGGGAAAAATCGTTGTCTGCGGATTGGGAAAAAGCGGTCATGTAGGTAAAAAAATCGCAGCAACTCTGGCAAGTACCGGTTCTCCCGCCATCTTCCTGCATCCTGTGGAAGCCATGCACGGTGATCTGGGAATGATTCAGAAAGGGGATATCCTCCTTACTTTGAGTTACAGCGGTGAAAGTAATGAACTTGTTTCCGTTATCGTCCCTGCCAAACGCCTGGGAGTGCCTGTTGTGGCTGTTACCGGTTATCCGGAATCCTCCCTTGCCAAACTTTCCGATCTGACAGTTCCCATGACCGTGACTAAAGAAGCGTGTCCTTTCAATCTTGCCCCCACAACCACTTCCACGGCTACTCTTGCTCTGGGGGACGCCCTTGCCATGACCCTGATGCGTATGCGTAAATTCACCAAGGAAAACTATGGGAGACTGCATCCTTCCGGAGCGATCGGGAGAGCGATAACCATGAAAGTAGGCGATGTGATGCGCAAAGGGGAACATCTTGCCAAAGTAACGGCAGATGTAACGGTGAAAGAAGCCATCCTTGCCATGACAAGAGCCCATGGCGGTTCTGCGGTTATCGTGGATGAAAATGATAATCTTCTGGGGATCTTTACAGACGGGGATTTCCGTAGAAAAGCCGATGATGATATGGCGATCCTTTCCCGGAAAGTAGGGGATTATATGACAAAAAATCCTGCCTCCATCTGTGCGGAAGCATTGGCGGTGGAGGTATTGAAGATCGTGGAGGAACGGCATATTGACGATGTGGTGGTGCTTACCGCAGAGGGGAAAGTAGCCGGAATCGTGGATATCCAGGATCTTCCCGGATTGAAATTGATGTGAGAAAACCGGAAAAAAAGTATCCCTCTATTGAAAAACCTTTCCGGAAAGAGTATATTATACTCTGTAATTGAGATAAAAACCGTAAACGGAGAAATATTATGGCAGAGTTCATGCTTGATTTTGAGAAACCCATATACGAATTGGAAGCAAAACTTGCTGAATGGGAAAAACTGGATTCGGAACAATCCATGAATTTTACCAATGAACTGAAAATGCTGCGGAAAAAGATCGAAGAGACAAAAAAAGATGTCTATTCCCATCTGACCCCCTGGCAGAGAGTTCAGCTTGCCCGTCATCCCGCAAGACCTTATACTCTGGACTATGTGGAACGGATCTTTACTGATTTTATGGAATTTCACGGCGATCGCCGTTATGCCGATGACCCTGCCATCGTTGGCGGTTTTGCCAAACTGGACGGCAGAAATGTTATGGTCATCGGTACCCAGAAAGGCAGAAATACAAAAGAAAATGTGTTCCGCAATTTCGGCTGCCCCCATCCGGAGGGATACCGCAAAGCATTGCGTCTTATGAAGATGGCGGAAACTGCCAATGTGCCTATCCTTACTTTTGTGGATACTCCCGGCGCATTCCCGGGAGTCGCCTCCGAAGAACGGCATATCGGGGAAGCCATTGCGGTAAATCTGCGGGAAATGTTTGCCCTTAAAGTACCTGTGATCGTTACGGTCATCGGGGAAGGGGGAAGCGGAGGCGCATTGGCTCTGGGCGTAGGCAATAAAGTCCTGATCCTGGAGAATTCCTATTATTCTGTGATCACTCCTGAAGGATGTGCCGCCATTCTCTGGAAAGACCGTGCCTATTCTGAAAAAGCCGCGGCGGCTCTGCATCTTACGGCAAAAGAACTTACGGAACTCAAACTGGTGGACAGCGTTGTGAAAGAACCCCAGGGCGGAGCGCAGAAAGATTATGATGCCATGGCTGTCATGCTGAAAAAAGCACTTCTTTCCTCTCTTGCAGAATTTGATAAACTTTCTGCGGAAGAGTTGCAGGAACACCGTTACAATAAGTTCCGTTCCATTGAATATTATTCCTGTGGAAAGTCTGCGGACGGGGAATAAAACGATTTTTTAAATGCACCTTACGGCAAAAGGAAGTTTTTTGTGAATAAGGATCTCGTTACTGTACGCAAAGCGGATCTTTCCGATGTGGATGATATTTATACCATCTTGCAGCAATATGCCGCAAGCGGGCTTCTGCTGCCCCGGACAAAGGAAGATCTTACCATGCGTATCGGTAATTTCCGCATTTGTGAGAATGAGGGAAAGTTTGCCGGTTGTGCCGCATTGCGGGATTATGGAGAAGGACTTTTTGAAGTCCGTTCCCTTGCAGTGAAAAAAGAGTTTGTTGGCAGCGGTATCGGTTCTCTGATGGTGAAAGGGATTTTGGATATGCTCAAAGAGGAAAAAAGTCCCTGCCGCGTCTTTGCCCTGACCTACCGGGCTTCTTTTTTCTGCCGTCTGGGATTCCATATCGTTGAAAAAGAACTTTTTCCCCAGAAAATATGGAGCGATTGTGCATTATGTCCCAAAGCAGCCAAATGCGACGAGACAGCAGTTCTGATGGTGCTGGAATAATGGAAGAAAAAAAATTCCGCAGTATCCGGCACATGGATTGTACCCTGGAGGAAGAGGAGGATATCCGTAATTCCTTCCATAATGTCAGCAGTGACCGCATCGACCTTTTTGTTTATGGTACTCTCATGAATGATGCCCATGTGAAACTGCTTCTCAACCATTCGGTAAAAAGTGAAAATGCCGTATTGTATAACTATATGCGTGTTGTTCCGCCGGGAGCGTTTTATTTTACGGTAAAACAGTTCGGCGCAGTCACCAACGGCAGATTATTGAAAGATCTTTCACCGGAGGATCTGGAAAGGATCGACGCTTTTGAAGATGAGGGAAATTTATATTTCCGGAAAGTAGTGGTATGCCGGGTGGGGGAAAAACGCAGAAGATGTATGACCTATATCGGAAATATCTCCGCTTTGCAGAAAGCCTTCGGAAAAGATATCCTCTTTGAAGACCGGTACGGATTGTATCTGGAAAAGAAGATCGATCAACTTCTTGAAACCATTGAACCTGACCGTCAGGAGATCACAAGGCGTGCTTTCCGGGAACTTATGGGCAGTGCCGTGGATTCCCTTATTGCCTCCCAGTTTGACGGTAATTACATCTGTAATTATCTTATGGTGCAGGCATTCAAAGATGCCACCCCTCCGGTGCTGGATGAGGTTCTTGCCATTGAGGGGGTGCGCCCGTACGGAGATCATTATATGAAGTTTGCCTGCAAACATATTGTATTCAATCAGTTTGTAGATAAGATCCGCCATGACTTCCCCAATGCTGTCCGTCTTTCCCAGAAATATTTCCGGCACGGGATCGCCATTCTTCTTGCCTTTATGTATTACAACCGTCATGCAGAAAGGATCGAGACATTGTTGAAGGAGAAAGCTCTTGACCGGGTCGTTCCGGGTCGATCCTATATTGATTATGCAGTTTTATGTGTCTCCCTTGCTGATGAAGTATATTGCAGGGAAGATATGAAAATAATCTGTGAGATAGTTGCTTCCAACTGGTATTCCACGCCCACACCACTGGGGGCGGAACTGGAATTCAGTTATCAGGGAGTGAGGGCTGTAAACAGTGAGCCGGGGGAAGATCCTTTCTTTGACGGTTTCTATTACTTTAATGATTTTGACTTGCAGCGGCGTACCTGGCGTATGGGCGGGCATGTGGATGCCCACCGGGATATTTATGCCGGAAGCGACCGTTCCAGAGGATTTTTTGAATATGCTTTCGGCAGATTCAATATCGTAGGCGATCTTTCCCGTCCTCTGTTTGATTGCCCCTGGGGAATGTCCAAACTTATCAATGAAGCGGTAAAATTTCTGGATATACCGCCCCACAGTCTGCATATTTCCATGGAGTTGTCCGGCAGGCAGTCCCAGATCACTGCCGAACCACACAATTTTGATTTCCTTGCCTGTTTATTGATGCTTGGCGGGGATGTACGTAAGGATGAAGAGGGCATTTTGCGGGAAAAACGCATATATAACAAAGAACTGGATACCAATATGCGGGATTCTCTCAACTTTTCCTCCCGGAAATACCATTACAGCAGGGAGGATCAGACAATGGAGGATGCCGCCGAAGTCATGGAATATAAATTCCTGCGTCTCCATAAGGAGGAAACAAATTATACAGGGATCATTATGGCTCTGAAAGGGTATCAGTTTGCCACACACGCCCGTCCTCTTTCCATACCCGCACAAAATGGTGCGGAATTGCCGGAACAGATATTTATGCGGAAATGGGCTTCCGATCCCCAACCGGTCACGGAAAAAGTGATTGACGATTTTATGGAAGTAGTTGAACGGGGATTGTGTGAAGAATCCCAGATTCTGCAACTGGATAAACGCAGTGAGGGATTTTTGGCGGAAATGAAAAAGAAACTCTGCCGCATCAATTCCTTTATTGCGGAAAATTGTGCAAAATAAAAGTACTCCCGTAAAGAAAAATACTTCTGTTGCAAAACCATTAAAAACAAGACCTCTTTTTTCTGCCGCATTTTTGAGCGTGTATAAAAAAAAGGAATTGTTTTTATCGTTCACGATAAAAGCAATTCCTCTGAAAGTTTTTGGAAGAAGGAAAAGATTTTTTATTCTATCTTTTCTACGATCATATCAAGTTCCGGAAAGGAATGGAGGAACTGGACAAGTTTGTTTTCACTTTGTCTCTCATGTTCGGTAATAGTAAAATCCACTCTGAATTTGTCCGGATGCTTTTTCGGCTGTTCCACAGAAAAATGAATGATGCGGTATCCTGCTTCATCCATTTTTCCTGTGAGAAATGCTAAATCGTGCTTCATATTTATAAGAATCACAAGCCTTGTATGCTTTACTTTCAGTTTCTTTGTGAAAAAGGGCAGAATTTCCATACCCACAAGCGTTAAAAGTGCGCTGGCGATCCCCAGAACATACAACCCTCCGCCAATGGCGATCCCGATGCCGGAGGCGACCCACAAGCCTGCTGCTGTGGTCAGTCCGCGGACAAACTCTTTGTGCATCATGATCGTTCCCGCTCCGATAAAACCTATGCCGCTCACAATCTGGGCGGCAACACGGGAGGCATCCACTCTCATACCTCTGCCCAGAACATCCAGAAAGCCCCACTGGGAGGCGATCATGATAAGGGCACTGCCGATGGCAACAAGAAAATGTGTTCTTGTTCCCGCTTCCTTTGCCCGGTATTCCCGTTCAAGACCGATGAGAAAACCCAATATGCCGGCAACGGCAAGACGCAAAATGAATTCCGGAAGCATTTTGGTCATTGCTGCATTGTCGATGATTGGACCAGTAAGAATCGTATCCATGGCTTCACCTGTCAGACGATCTCATTGAAATACACACATTTGTAATCATGTTTTTTCATAATTTCGCATGCTGCACGTATTTCATCAAAATACCGGGGAATATAGTTGGAATAGAAGGGGAAGGAATACTGTTCATGGCTTCCGATCATGATTTTTTCCTGTCCGGAAGCGATCTTCTCTTCCAGTGTATTGCGGATCCCTTCGATATCGTCTTTAAAGAGATTGAGGATGGCGTCGGCTTTCAACTGATACATATCCTCTTCCGGCAGATAAACCATGTGTTCACTTTCCCCTATGGTCAGGAATTTCTGTCCTTTTTCCCGCATGAATTTTTTACATTCCATGGTTGCGTCGTAATAGTGGAAGATGACCGGGGCAATGAGGGAATCTTTCCCCACGATCCGGAGCATTTCCTTTTCCCATTTTGCATAATGCTCCCCGATTTTTTCAGGATAGGCTTCTGAATAGGGGTATCCGGGAAATTCGCTTTCCCCGTGGAATGCAAAACGCAGCCAGGAGGAGTTTGCTGCAAACTCCTCCTTATAGGTATCGGGGAAAAGGGAAATATCAAACTCCGCCTGATGGTGATTGTGATAAAAAGAGTTGAGAGTGAAAAGAGTCCCGAACTCTTCATGGATCTTTTTCAGATTGGCAAGATAAAAGCAGTCGAAAATGCTTTTGTACTTGTTTTTGTAAATGTCTGTAAAGAAAAAGACATTGTCGTCAATGAAAAAGTTATACATTTTTCCTTCAGGAAGTTTTGCAAGCATGGTCATTATCCCTTTTTTTCTTAAAGTTTTTTGATTTCCATAAAGCTGATATGGGCATCTCTTGCACGCAGATAAAGATACCCCAGTTCATTATCCTGTTTCGTGAATTCAAAGGTGAATTCCTGTTCTTTTTCTGTCAAGGTGAATTTTTCTTCCGGCAGACGCTTTTTGTGTCCTCTCAATTTGCCGTCCGGAGAAATGGAGGTGCTCAAATAGGCAGTGAGCTGTCCTTTCCCGGATGCAGTGATGGTGACTTTGAATTTGCCTCCCCGGGTGGGGAAAAAGAGATAAGACCACATCAAACCTTTGAGATGAATGGAATTATTCCCTTTATCATCTGTACTCATACTGCCATTGGTGGTACTGAATCCGGCAGGAAATTTTTTGGAAGTATAGCGTTTTGCTTCATTGGGTTTCACATCTCTTGTCAGGACAAAATTCCCGTTGCGCAGAATATCTTTGGTGGGAACTGCGGAAGCAAACTGTAAAACAGGCGCTTTGATTTTGCCGTATTTGCCGACATGTTCTTTCAGGATAAGGATATTTTCCGGATCCGGAGAGAAGAGCGGAAGGAGGGGGGCGCCCAGGCGTACCCAGGATTTTGCCACAGCCAACTGCAATGCCCAGATTTCGAATTTGCTTGCATCTGCGCGTTTTGCAGCAAGGATCTTGCCGCCTTCAAGTTTATTGCCGCTGGCAACGATTTTACCTTCTGCATTGCAGAGATAGCCGCTGGCAGGTTCTCTGGGAGAGCCGTTGAGTTCCACCATTACGTCCTTTACTCCCGCAGGAACAGCAAAGTAAAGAGTGCCGGAAGAACCGAAAACATACAGTTTTTCATCTGCACGGAAAGCGTGGGGCGCGGCAGTTTTTACCATGATGGTCTGACTTCTTGCATCCATACTGAAACGGTAAACACCTTTTTCACCGGCTTTCAGGTTATAGGTGAAGGTTTGATCAAAAGGAACGCCGAAACGGTCGATCTCGTTGATGGTGGGGGAGTGAACCGTCACAGCAAGGGGATTTCTGTAATTGGGACCGGGGTAACGGTGAACGGGTTTATTGATAAAGGTGACGGGGATCGTCTGACCGGGTTCGGCATACAGGACAAATTCACTTTTTTCCCGGAAACGGAGAACGCCGCCGGACATTTTTCCTTTGGGGGAGACCGGAACGACATTTTTGAAGTTCGGCAGAACTACATTGAATTTCTGTGCCATGGGGTCGGGTTTTGCGCCGGCAATGAATTTGGCGATATCAAAAGGTCTTTTCACCCCTTTGGAGTTCTGTATCGTGATATTTTCGATCACAGGATTGACCAGTCCATTGCCGTAGCGGGATGTAAATTCCAGGGGCTGACGGCTTGTACTGTCATCAATGACGGTAAGATTGCGGATCACCAGATCTTTGATATTTTCCTTGGTGGAGTTGGAGATCAGCAATCCGGCAGTTTTACCGCCGCGGGTATCAATGACGCAATTTTCAATGATCTGTTTCACTCCGGGCAGATAATGGGTGAGAGTCAACTGGGAGTATTTATTACCGGAGAAACGGCAGTTGGAAAGAATGATATAGCCTTTTGTGCCGTCATTGGGGGTCTGGTGATGACCGACATGACCGGTTGTGAATCCGCTGTTGGTATTGTCTTTGAATTCACAGTTGCGGATAATGAGTTCGATTTTCTGTTTGGAATTGTTGGATAAATAGAACCCGGAAATGTTGTTTCTGTTGAATTGACAATTCTCAAAAAGGATCTTGGTGAGCCCGGTGACTC
>JAGBXB010000078.1 GCA_017629515.1 Lentisphaeria bacterium
TATTGATCTGGCGTTGAGCGAAGATCTGGATGAAAGAGGAGATACCACCACCATATCCGTTATCGGTACGGAATTGGAAGCGGAAGCCATATTCCTTGCAAAACAGGATCTTGTCTGCGCCGGCCTTTGTGTGGCAAAAAGGCTTTTTGAAAAACTGGATCCCTCCATTACTTTTACAAGCCTTGTGAAAGAGGGGGAAGTATGTAAAAAAGGAACGGTCATGGCAAAGGCACAGGGGAAGGCAAGTTCTCTGCTCACCGGGGAACGCACCGCATTGAACTTCTTGCAGAGACTCTGCGGCGTGGCGACTTCCTCCCGTTATTACCAGAGCCTTGTGGAAGGCACTTCCTGCCGTATCCTCGATACAAGAAAAACCACCCCCGGATGGAGAAATCTGGAAAAATATGCGGTTGCCGCAGGGGGGGCATACAATCACCGTATCGGGCTGTATGACAGAGTGATGATCAAAGATAATCACCGGGAACTTGCCGGTCTGGAAGGGGAACACGGGATCATCAGAAGTGTGAAAAAAGCCAAAGAAATGTATCCTTTTCTGGAAGTGGAAGTGGAAGTGGACTCTCTGGAGGAACTGGTTGACGCAGTGGAATCCGGTGCGGAATATATCCTTCTGGACAATATGAGTGATGATATGATGCGTGAAGCCGTCAAATATACAGCCGGACGCGCCAAACTGGAAGCCAGCGGCGGCATTACTGCGGAAAGATTGCCTTCTGCGGCGGCAACCGGTGTGGACTTTATCTCCTGCGGGGCATTGACCCATTCCGTGAAATCCTGTGATATTTCCATGGATATTATTGTAAAATAAAGAGAGTGCGGAGTCAACTATGATCGCAATGATTCGCGGCAAAGCAATCAGTGAGACATTCACCCAGGTCATTGTGGATGTCAACGGCGTGGGGTACAGAGTATTTATTCCCATGAGTACTTATGATAAACTGCCACATGACCCCAATAAGGAAGTAACGCTCCTTACCAGTATGCAGGTAAAGGAGGATTCCATTACCCTTTTCGGCTTTGCCACGGAACAGGAAAAAGAGGTTTTTGAACTGCTCATTACAGTAAACGGGATCGGGGCAAAGTCTGCCGTATCCATTTTAAGCTGTATGAATATAAGTTCTCTTTGCAGTGCCATCATCAATGAGGATGTAAAGACTTTGAAAAAGATCAGCGGAGTAGGCCCGAAATCTGCGGAAAGGATCATTATCGAGTTGAGAGACAAAATCGGCAAGATCTCTCCGGAAGCGGAAGCTGGTTTTCCCGGAGGAAGTGCCGGAGCAGCAAACAACAACACCCTCCCGAAAGAAGCGGAAGACGCACTGCTTGCACTGGAACAACTGGGCTTCCAGAGTGTGAAACTCAAAAAGAGCGTAACAGATATTCTTGCGCAACTGCCGGAAGAACAGCGTTCCACAGAAAACATCATCCGCAAAGTGCTTCAATCCATCAATAAGCAGGGCTGATATGAAAGAAGTTTCCATAAAAACAGGAGAGCCTTTTCAGGAAAGAGTTCTTCCGGATCAGACAGCATTCATCGTCCTTGATCTACCCTCCCCTGTTGCAGAAAAAATCAAGAAATTAAGAGGGGAGTATGACCCCAAAAGGGTACTTGTCCCTGCGGAGATCACTGTCACGGGCTCCAGCGGTCTGGGAGCAGTCCTGCCCGGTCAGAATATAGATTTTCTGACAGAAGAGATAAGAAAAATTGCAGAGAAAAATCCTCCTTTTACGGCAAAATTCCGTAAAGTGGAGACTTTTCCCGGAACCAACATCTATTTTCTTGCTCTGGAAGATGAAAGTCCGTTTATCAAATTGCATGAAGATTTTGCCTCTTCCCCTATCCGGTTCAAAGAAAGTCCCTTTCCCTACAAACCCCATTGTACCTTGATCCTGCGGGAAGCAAACGGGGAAGCGGATTTTCTGGAAAAACTTTCCGCAAAGATTCCGGAGGAGGAATTTACAATGGATATGCTTTCTTTTTATACACTGCCATCCCCTAATGAGTGTGAGCTGCTCTCCAAAACAATTCTTTCGGGAAAATAAAATAATTTTTCTCTTGATTTCACAAGTACCGCATGTTACTGTAAATACAAGGAAAGATCACAAAAGTTTTCAAAAATCTGAAAGCACATTTATTATGATTTTTTGAGTGACTTTTTTCCTTACCTCATCAACCGACAAAAAAGGAGTATGAAAATATGATGATGAAAAAAATCGGGATCTTAAATGACAGAAGATTTTTCAGTTTGTTTTTATCCGGCATTCTGTTTTTTACTGCCGGAAATCTTTTCCTGACCGGCCAGGAAGATGATTGGGATGAGGGCACGGAAGAAAAGGAAGAAAAAAAGACTGCTGAAAAGGAGAAGGAAGAGAAAAAAGAGGATAAGAAAGAAAAAAGGAAAGGCAAAGAGAAAATAGGAAAAAAAGAAAAAAAGACGAAACTTGACGCAAAAGGCGGCACAAAAAAAGATAAAAAAGATAAAAACAAATCCAAAAAGAAACGCAGTAATAAAGACTGGCGTCCTGTTGCCGGTAAAAAAGATGAATATGAATTTAAGGGAAAAACCCTGAAAATAGCCGATTTTGTGAAAGATATGATGGTAAAAGTCCCTGCCGGGGAGTTTCTGATGGGCAGTCCGGCAGATGAAAAGGGCAGAAAAAAAGATGAAAGACAGCATAAAGTAAAGATCTCACAGGATTTTTATATCAGTAAATATGAAGTCACCCAGGATTTGTTTCTTGCCGTGATGGGGAGACGGGCATATCTCCCCATGCACAGGGGGAAAAGCCGTCCCATGGAAAATATCACATGGGATCAGGCCCTTGCGTTCTGCCGGGAACTCAACAAACTGGATATCGCTCCGGAAGGGTATTTCTTTTTCCTGCCTACGGAAGCCCAGTGGGAATATGCGGCAAAAGGCGGGGCAAAAGGCGGCAATACACTTTATGCCGGAAGCAATAATATCGGGGATGTGGCGATCTATTCCGGCAACGGGGAAAATTATGTCAGTGACTCCAACGAGGTGGGAGGAAAGAAACCTAACAGTCTGGGTCTTTTTGATATGAGCGGCAGCGTGGCGGAATGGTGCTTTGACTGGTATGCGCCCTACCGTTCCGGCAAAACTCCTTTGTCAGATCCCTGGGGCCCCAGACAGAATAAACGCATACCTTATACCAGAAAAGTCCTGCGGGGCGGGCATTGGAATACTCCCGCCGCGGATTGCAGAGTTGCCGCGAGAACCGCCGCTCCCAAAGGGGTGGGGATGAAGTGCGGTATCCGTGTGGTTCTTGTGAAACCGCCTGCCAAAAAAGCTCCTGCTCCGGCAAAGGCTCCTGCAAAGGAAAAGCAAGAGGAGGAATGATGATTCGTTTCCTGTTTGCAATTTTAAAGGAAATTCATATCTGCATTTGAAAAAACTCATTCTGTGTGGTAAATTAATAGTCCCGTGAAGAATGATATTCTTTACGGAAGGATCGCAATAATTACATTTTGGATTTATTATATATTTTCTTCAAGGCGCGGTGAGCGGTTTTCCGCAAATCCCGACCGGCGGTAAAGTCCGCAAGCCAATTGGCAGACAGGGGGAAGTTCCCTGACCGACAGTAAAGTCTGGATGAGAGAAGAAGATCCGGTTTTTTATATTCCGGAGCAGAGATTTCTCCGCCTGCATAAGAAGAATATGGAAAGGAGAATTTTATGACAAAAGCCATTGACAGCGTGGAAGAGGTACTGCAGGATATCAAGGCAGGAAAAGCGGTGATCGTGGTGGATGACGAAAACCGGGAAAATGAAGGGGATATCGTCTGCCCCGCAGAAACCATCACTCCGGAGATCCTCAATATGATGATCACTCATGCCAGAGGACTTGTCTGTATGCCCATCACCCAGGATCGCGCCAAAGAACTGGGGATCTTCCGTGCCCCCTCCACCGACCATTTCCAGACAGCTTTTACAGAGAGCGTGGATGCCCTTACCGGCAGCACCGGCATATCCGTATTTGACCGGATCA
>JAGBXB010000079.1 GCA_017629515.1 Lentisphaeria bacterium
GTTATCCCGTAATTTTTCAAAAAACAGATATTTTTGCCATGTTTGAGCGTGAAAAAATTGATTTTTCAAAAAGTGATTTTGTCAGATTTCCATAAAGAGACGGTATGAGTAAATATCATAACGGAGAATAAAAAAGCCCCAACGGACGCGTTGGAACCCAGCCCCGGGTTTCAACCCGGGGGGTATATATTGGTAAAATGATTTTCAAGTCCCGTAGGGACGCAGGAAAAATACCATCTGGATACAGAGGAAAATGTATGATTTATGATTATTTTCTGTGAGGGTGTAGAATAACTTTGCAACAGCTTTTTTCCTGCGTCCCTCCGGGACTTTTTTCATGGGGGGATACATGATATACCCGGGGTTAAAACCCCGGGCTGAATTCTATCGTCCCTGCGGGACTTATCCTGTACTCGTGTTTCCGGAGCAATTTATGGAATCTACAGGAAATTTACGGGATAACTGTGTGTCTGAAAACAAAAAATGTTTGAAAGAAAGTTTTTCTGTTTGAAATTCGATTTTTTTAAGGTATATTTTCACGGTGTATTCTTTCTCGAAAATGGAAAAAAAACGGAGGAAAAGATGAAAAAAATTTCTTTCATGGGATGGGAAAACTGTATTGAAATGGTAAGCGGCAGCTTCCGTATCATCATAACCACAGATGTGGGCCCCCGGATCATCGGCGGTTTTATCGGAAACAATCCCCATAATATTTTCAATGTGGATCCCGCCCTTGCCGGAACTTCCGGCGCGGATAAATGGGTGAATTACGGCGGACACCGGCTGTGGGTTGCCCCGGAACGGGAAAACCGTACCCAGGAAAAGGATAATTGCCCTGTAAAATATGAGGAAAAAGATGGCGGGATCATTTTCTATATGCCGGAAGATGAAAGAAGCGGTATGGAAAAAAGTATTTTCATCAAAGGTGTTGCAGAGGGAAAGTTTTATGTGGAACACTCTGTCACAAATAAAAATATCTGGCCTGTGGAACTTGCCCCCTGGGCGATCAGTGTAATGGCTCCCGGTGGAATGTGCATAGCTCCCCAGAACAAAGATAAAAGGGCGCTTCTCCCCAATACTTTCTACTCTTTCTGGCCCTATACGGAATTATCGGAAAAGCGTTTTGTTTTCGGGAAAGATTTTCTTTTTGTTAAACAGGATGAAAATTGTGCAGGCCCCTGCAAAATCGGGTTCAACTGCAAAAATAATTACATAGCCTATGCAAATAATGGAACACTCTTTGTCAAGGAATTTACTTATGTTCCCGGAGCAAAATATCCGGATAACGGCTGTACAGTGGAGGTCTATTCCTGCAAAAGTATGCTGGAAGTGGAAACACTTGCTCCTTTGAGAATGGTGGATACCAATGAATGTGCCAAACATGTTGAAATATGGTCCTGCCGTGACGGGATCGGGAAAATCGAAAATTGTGACGATGCGGCAGAATATCTGCCCCGGCCCACTGTTGCAGAATAAATAAAGCGGAAGAATAATACGATGGTTCAGGATCTTTCTTTATATCCGGAAAATGCCTGTCTGCTTGCCCCTATTGCCGGACATTCCGATTTGCCTTTCCGGCTTTCCGCAAGGCGGCACGGCTGTAAATTCGCCTTTACGGAAATGGTGGATGCCGGGTCTCTTGTATTTGCCGCTCCGAAAAGTCTTCATCTTCTTGCAAGAGATCCCTCCGAGGATTTTCTGGGTGTGCAGATCGTGGGATCGGAACTCGATACGCTGAAAAAGGCGGTACAGATCCTCAATGAGAGAGAGTTTTCCGTTATTGACTTTAATTTAGGTTGTCCTGCTCCGAAAGTGGCAAAAAAATGTGAGGGGGCAGCTTTTGCTTTGAAAAAGCCTGATGAAGCCGTAAAAGCCTTTGCCGTCATTGCGGAAAATTCCCGTTTTCCGGTAAGTGTGAAAATGCGTATCTTATCGGAAACCGATCCGGAACCCACAGTCCGTCTGGCGCAGAAACTTGCCGATTGCGGAGCAAGTGCCATGACCATTCACGGCAGACTTATGAAAAATTTTTATTCAGGAGAGGTATTTTTTGACATAATAAAGGCTGTTGCTGAAAATGTAAAGATCCCGGTCATCGCCAATGGGGGAGCATTGTCCGCGCCTCTTTACAAGGAGTTATGCAGGGAAAGTACCTGTTCCAGAGGGATGGTTGCACGGGGGGCATTGGGCGATCCCTGGATCTTCCGGGAGATCGCAGGCGGCTTGCCGCCCACGCTGGAAGAGTATGGGGAGGAGATAAGAACACACTTTTTTGCCATGGTGGATTTTTACGGAGCGGATCTGGCATTCCGTATCTGCCGGAAAACACTTCTTGCCTATTTAAGGGGGCGGGGGTATCCGGGATCATTGCGGGCTTCGGTTTCTTTTCTCAACAGTCTCGATGATTTTGAAGTATTGATGAAAGAAGTTCAGAAAGGACCGCTTTCCAAAGTTTATAAAGAAACGGGTTTGGTGGCCTGCTGCTGAACCGACAGGAGAAAAAATATGCGTATAAATATTATTGACAACCGTTATGCTTCTTTGAAGATAAGAATTTTGCCTTCTGCGGGAAGAGTGGAAAGATTTGCCGCAAAAGAATTGGCATGGTATCTTTATAAAATGAGTAAAAGCGGGATCTGTATAGAGGAGTCTTTCACGGCGTTTGATAAAGAGATCTTTCTTACTGCCGCAGGAGATTGCCATGAAGATTCTTTTGTTATCGAAGCCAAAAATAATTCCATTTTCCTTTCCGGAAGCAATCCCCGCAGTGTACTTTTTGCGGTCTATGAACTTCTGGAACGTCTGGGATGCGCTTTCCCCCATCCTTTTGATGAGTATATCCCGGAAAAGCCTACTGTTGAAACAGAAGAATTTTCCATGCAGTGGAAAGCCTCCTTCCGTGAACGCAGTCTTTTCCAGGCTTTTTTCCTTTTGCGGAAAAATCTGAATTTTGATGGTTTCGTCCCTCAACGCAGACGCCCCCAGATCGCATTTCTACCTAAAAATAAATGCAATACTTTTATTTTCTCCTGTGATTACGACCGTCTGGATCTGTGGGATAAATTTAAATACCAGATCATGGATGACCTCCTTGACCGGGGATTGAAGATCGCTTTTGTTTCTGCCACCATGGATTTCTTCTGTCCGGAAAGTTTTGAAAAAGATTTCGGAGAATACGGGGATGCTTCTTATATAACAAAACGCCCTCAATGGTATAAAAATAATGTATTGCGGATAGATCTCCCGGAAGTACAGGAATTTATTGCCAAACGCTATACGGATTTTCTTCTTTCCCATCCGGAATTTTCCACAATAACTTTTGCTCCCCGCAAAGAGATCATTTCCAGAGTTTATGTTCCGGAAAATATGTCTTTAATGGATCTCTGGATGAGCTTTTTTAATGCCGTTGCCCGTTATATGGCAAAACATGCGCCCGGAAGAAAATTATCTGTTATGGTGCATAATGATCTTCTGGCATTGGGGGAAAGCCTGCTTGAAGCAGAAAAAAATATCCTTTTTCTTTTCCGTACCGATGATAAAATCAATATGCACTATTCCTTCCTTGCTCCGGAAAATGAGGAAGTGAAAAATGCTTTTGATCTTCTTGCGGCAAAGGGTAATGAGATCTGTATTATCAATGGAAGCGGGGAAAGCGGGGAAGCTGCCCCTTATTGGAAATATGCCGGAGATCTTTATAAATACGGTAAAGAAAAAGGGATTTGCGGTGTATGGGAATTCGGCGGGCACACTTACAATATGCTGGGATTGAATTTCCGCAGATGCGCAGATTATTACTGCTGCTGTTCTCTGATGGCTGATGTAAATACGGATACGGAAAAATCTCTGGAAAAGTGGGCTTTTGCCCTTTACGGCGGAAGCGGAAAATTTGTGGCAGATTTTTATAAGGAAATGGCAGAAACGCATAACACCCTTACCTCGGAAAGATGTTACGGCACAAAAGAAAAATTCCTGACTCTTTCCTCTTTCCGCAGTGTTCAGAAAAATCTTGCTTTTGCCAAAGAAGCCCTTACAAATGAGGAAAAACTGAAAAAGACCGGGGAAAAAATCGATTCTCTGGAAGTGCTTACTGCAAAAAGCGTGAAATACAGTCCTGTACCGGGCTTTGAAAAAGAAGATGAATTTATGAAATAAGGAGTCGCATAATGAGTATCATACTGGCTGAAAATGGCAAGACTTCCTGCAAGATCCTGCTGGAAAAAAATGCAGATCGCGTTCTGAAATTTGCGGCAAAGGAACTTGCCGGATATTTGCAGAAAATGACCAATGCTTCTTTCCCGGTGATCATGGAGGGGGAGGAAGAGGAAAATTGTGAAATACTCCTTATTCTCAAAGCAGGAAAGGAAGTGGATGACGAGATCGACTCTTTTGAACTTATCCCGCAAGGAAAAAATCTTATTTTTCAAGGGGTGAATCCCAGAAGTACCTTATATGCTGTTTATGATTTTCTGGAATATGCCGGTTGCGCTTTTCTTGAACCGGAAGTGGAAAGAGTTCCTTTTTTTACAAAACTGGAACTGGATCTTCCTGCAAAAAAGAGTACGGCAGCCTTTGTTTTGCGGAATATTTTCCGGGAACAGATCGTGCCGGATAAAAATGCCGCCTACCGGGGACTGGAAGCAGGGCATCATCTTCCCCAGATCGACTTTATGGCAAAACGCAAACTCAATCACTATGATTTCTATGTGGATTACTGCCGTTACGATCTCTGGGAAAAATACAAGCATGAAGTGCTTGACGCCATGCTTGACCGGGGAATGAAACTGGAAGTCTGTCACCACTCCATCGGTTACTTTTTCCCTGCGGATGAAGCCCATGATTACGGTAATTACGGGGACAGTACCTATTACGCCACCCATCCGGAATGGTTTCAAAGCAATCAGGCAAGGATCGAGATCCCGGAGGTAAGAGAGATCATTACAAAACGCTTTCTGGATTATGTGAGGAACAATCCGGAATTGAAGATGATCGGAGTCTGGCCCGGCGATTCGGAAATGCCTGCTCCGGAAGAGGGGCTTACGGTTGCGGACGGTTATCTGGATTTCTGGAATAAAATTGCCGCCGAACTGGAAAAAGAGTTTCCGGATAAATATTTAAGCATTATTGCCTATCTGGATCTTCTGGATGCCCCTGCCAAACGCAAAGGAGCAAAAAATACCCAGATATGGTTCTGTCCCATCCGTACCAATTATCATTTTTCCATGCTTGACCGTCCGGAAAGCAGACACTTTCTGGAACAGTTGGATGGATGGGTGAAAAGTATGCCGGAAGCGAGAGTAAATGTTTTTGATTATTTCGGCTGGCAGCCGCCTTTCATTCCTTATGCAAGAAATGTGGGCAGAACTCTCCGCAGATACCGGGAGTTGAAAGCAGGCGGAGCCTACGGTTGGGTTGGCTTTACCTATAACCTCATGGGGGAAGACTACCGCTGGGCAAAGGAATTGTATACCTATACCGAACAGTTGTGGGATCCGGATGCGGATGTGGATATGCTGCTTGAAAAATGGGCATTGGGGGTATTTGGGGAAGATGCCGGGAAAAAGATCGTGGAATTTTATCAGGAAATCGAAGAGGAACACAATAAAGTTGTTGCCCGAACCGTGCCTGATGCCATGAAACCGTGGATCACTCTGCCTTTACTGCATAAAATGCAGGCAAAACTTGCGGAGGCAAGAAGTCTGACCAATGATCCTGCCGTATTACGCAGGATAGAGTTATTGGAACTTGTTGCGGTAAATTCTGTAACGGATAGAATCGTTCCGGAAGCGAAAGGTTCTCTGCGTGATCCCCTGGATTCTCTGTAAGAATGAAAAAGGGGACTTGAAATGGCAAAGATCTTGAAAGATGTACAGCCCTCCTGCAGTCGGGTGGATATTGAACTTCTACCCTATGCGGGAAGCTGTCAGCAATCTTTTTGTATGACTTTTGGAATTTCCTTCCGTAATGAATAGAATTTTTGCTCTGTGATATTTTACAATCTGTTCTTTTAAGGGGAAGTAATCCACAGATACTTAAAACTGCCGTTTTTCAACCGGATCGTACTGTCTGCATTCTGTTTGAATTCCTGTTTTGGAACACAGGTGTCGGGAATGTATTTTCAACATCCCCTGCCAGCAGAGGCAGAATAAATGTATTTTTTCCCCGCTGCCAATATCAAGTATGGGGTGGTTTACATTTAGGAATGTGATAATTTCCATTGTAAACATTGATATCGGAAAAATCCACATTTTTCATCCAGTCTCATCCCGGTTCTGCTTTCCCCCGCAGATTTGCATTGTGCAGAAGATACCGGACATCGCTTCTTTTTAACATTGTTAAACGCATGCCCCTGCTGCCGCAGAAATTTTCCGAGGCTTTTGGAGCATTCCCCCGGGGATTTTCATCATTGTTGGCGTTCCATTGAAATCCCCCTATGGATTATATCCATTATTTGATGGTGACAGCCTGGAATTTCAAGAGGTTGTATATTGAGGAAATTTTGAAATATTCAGAAAGTTGGAAAAGTTTATGTTTTTACAGCTTTCGGAGATGTTTGTAATTTCCCCTTTACACAAATTAATATAAAATGTGGGGGAGATAGAGTTTTTAGCGTTTTTTTTGCTTTTTTTTAAATCGGTAT
Source organism: Lentisphaeria bacterium (assembly GCA_017629515.1). Taxonomy (GTDB): domain Bacteria; phylum Verrucomicrobiota; class Lentisphaeria; order Victivallales; family UBA1829; genus RGIG5327. Next base: position 6,638 of record JAGBXB010000079.1, read on the forward strand.
CTGGGATGAAATTGAAAAATTGAGAATATATGCTATCTTAATACACTGTTGGCAGTTATCGTGTTAAATATTAAGGATCGGGGCTTTTTTTAATACAATTCCTGGAAATTTTAAATAAATCGTGTTTTTTACCAATGGGAGTGACGCAGTTTTAACTATTTTGCAGCTTTATTAAGCAAATGCGTTGTTATCAATTATTCCAACAGAAACAAGTTAAAAATCAGAATGTGCGATGAATAAAATAATAGTAAACTTTTTATCCGTAATTTTTTTCTTCTACAGTAAGAAAAAACGGAAAGCATTCCGTACAAAGTATAACCCTGCATCGGCTTACGGCGCCAAAATGAGACAAAAAGGGATTATCGGCGCGAATACCTATCTTGGTGCCGGTTGCCGTATTGTAGACAAAAATTCACGGATTGGAAAATTTTGTTCGATTGCTAAAAATGTTTCAATCGGAACGACCACACACCCTATTCATTTTTTAACGACATCCCCGATCCCTTACAGTGATATTTCCCATATCACATCCGGTATTTGTATTCCGGAAAAAAACCGTGTGAAATATGATTCCAAGAAGCCGGTTATCATCGGAAATGATGTCTGGATTGGATTGAATGTTGTTATTATGGATGGTGTAACGATTGGCGACGGGGCTGTGATAGGAGCTGGAGCCGTTGTAACTAAAGATATTCCTGCGTACGCCATTGCTGTTGGGGTTCCTGCCAAGGTGTTAAAATATCGTTTCACAGAAGAAACAATTACCCGTTTACTTCGAAGTCGCTGGTGGGATTTACCGGATGATGTGATCAAAACATTACCCTTTGATGATGTTGAAAAATGCCTTGCATTATTGGAAGCTCACTATGTAAAATAAAACCTGGGAATACCGGAACTATGAAAATTTTGTTTATAGGAAATTTCAGTATTTGGATGAAACTGCATTTGGAGCATTTGATTGCAGGGTATAGTCGTGCCGGTTTTCAGGTTTCAAAAGCAGATTATCACGATATGGCAAAATGGTGTGGATTGCCATTGCCCGGAAAGTTCGAAAATGAATTACGGCAGAGAAATCTGGAAAAAATAGTGAAGCAGGAGTCGCCGGATATTTGTTTTTTTGCAGGAAGTATCATTCATTTTGATTTGGAACGGCTGAAAAGTTATTTCAGAGGAATCATTGTATTTCACGATTATGATGGGCCCCGGAGACTTGATTTGGATTTCTTTTCACAAGTGAGTAAAAACTGCATGCTTCTGACAGTTTCCCGGTATATTGAACGGGAATTGAAAAAACGGAATTGTCAAGCATTCTATTTGCCGCATGGCGTAGATACAGAGTATTATCATCCGTGTGGCGGAACAACGATTTCTTATCCTGATGCTGTCTCTTTTATCGGAAGAGCGACAACACGCAGGGTTGATATTTGTCAGAGAGCTGATATTGAGCTGATGCTTTACGGGGATCGTTGGAAAAACACTCCGTTAAGAGCTATGTGCCATTCAACACGGAATGTATATGAAAAGGAGGTTGTTTCCATCTATCGGGATTCTGCTGCAATGATTAACATTTTACAGGAACCCTTGGAACAATTCCGGACTATTTTGAGTTTACAATGTTTTGCAATTCCTTCCACTGGAAGTTGCCTTTGTGCAGAATTTGTGGAAGAATTTCCTGAACATTTTGAAGAGGGAAAAGAAGTATTGCTTTTCCGTTCTCCGGAAGAACTGCCTGATTTGCTCAAGAAAGTAATCTCAGACAGAAAATGGGCGGAACAAGTGGGTGAAGCCGGACGGATGCGTTGTGTGAGGGAACATTCCCATTTCCACCGCGCTCAACAGTTTTACAAACTGATATCATGAAATGTCGAATCATTCCTGAAAATGAGTAATGTTCAGTAAAATCATTACAGATCTGTAAGGTTGTTTCAGTGCTCCATGATTGTTTTGTGGCAGGTTGGTTATGTGTTCCGTGAGATTTTACACACTTACATTCCCGTTGGTAAATCTCCGGAACATATTTTATGTTAGTTGTATAGCATATTTGAAATCACCGTTTGAAAAACACCAAAAGATGACGTTGTGCATACAGTAAAATTTCGATAGTTCGATAGAGCATATAAAAAAACTTACAGCTCTAAAGCTCATCTGAAATTTATTGCGGCAGTGTTTTCTTTAAACGACATTTTTGTATTAATTCTCTTCTTGACTCTTTGTAGTTTGTTAATTTACCTTATTGACGGGATTACCTTCAAGGAATGCTTTTACATTATTTACGGAAATGGCAATAAGCCTTTCCCGTGCTTCTTTTGATGCCCATGCCACATGGGGGGTAATGACGGTATTTTTCGCTTTTACAAGGGGATTATCCGGTAATGGCGGCTCTTTTTTCAGTACATCCAAACCTGCTCCGGCGATTTTTCCCGTATTCAATGCTTCTGCAAGAGCGTCTTCATCAATAAGTCCGCCTCTTCCGGTATTGATGAGAATGGCGTTTTTCTTCATAAGAGAGAGAGTTTCCTTATTGATAAGTTCTTTTGTTTCATTTGTAAGGGGGCAATGCAGACTTATTACATCACAGGAAGAGAACAACTCCTCCTTTGTCACATATTGCACATCTTTTCCGGGATATTCTGTACGGGTACATACTTTTACATTCATTCCGAATGCTTTTGCCGCAACGGCAACTTTCTGACCGATCGTACCGAACCCGTATATGCCGAAAGTCTTGCCGGCAAGTTCCTGGATGGGGGAAACACAATAGGTGAAGTCCGGAGCTTTTGCCCAATCTCCTTTGTGCACCGAATCTGAATACTTTCCAGTGGAAACCGCAAGTTCCAGAAGAAGGGCAAAAACCTGCTGAACGACAGATGGCGTACTGTAAGAGGGGGCATTGCAAACCGTTATCCCCAGAGCGCGTGCCGCCTTTACATCCACAAGATCGTATCCGGTAGCCTGTACGCTGATAAGTTTCAATTCCGGAAGTTTTTTCAATAATTCCTCATTGAAGGGTACTTTGTTTATCAGGATGATTTCCGCTTCTTTACTTTTTTCCAGTAATTCTTCTTCATTGGCGGGAACATGAGGATATACGGTCAGGTCTCCAAGTTTTTCCATTTCTTCCCATGAAAGATCGCCGGGATTTGCCGCATAGCCGTCAAGAATCACGATTTTGGGTCTTTTTGTCATAATGAATCCTTTCTTTTGTTTTTTATGAAATATACCACAGAAAACGGGAGTTTCAAGGGGAAAAAGGAAAGAGAAAAATTAAAAAAATCAATTCTTCATATACAGGAAACATTCCGGAAGATATTGAAGCAAATTCCCCTGCAAAAAATTCTGCTTGTAATTTATGATATTTGTGGTATAGTAAGTAAAATAAGGCTTACCGGTATATATCAGAATAGTAAAATACACAAAACACATTAAAAAGAGTTTTTCTTATGGATTATTATGGTGAACAACGCCTTGCTTTGCGGGCGAATCTTCATACACACTCCACTTTATCCGATGGGCAATTGACCCCGGAACAGGTGATTGCTTCCTATGCCGCAGAAGGATATGATGTTCTGGCAATGACCGATCATCATCAGGTCAATGATGTGACCCAATGGGACAACCGGGGCATGATCGTCATTCAGGGTGCTGAACTGCATCCGGTTCTTGCGCCGGATCGTTGTAAATGGCATCTTGTGGCTTTGAATCTGCCGCTGGATTTCAAATGTCTGCGTCCTTTTGAAACCGGAGAAAATGCACAGGAAGTGATTGACGCTGTTGCTGCTGCCGGTGGGGAGACTATCGTAGCCCATCCCCACTGGTGCGCGTTCAGTTCGGAAGATATAAAAGAACTGAAAAATTTCCTTGCAATGGAAGTATATAATACCGAATGTAAATATTACGGCAGAGCGTACAGCGTACAAACATGGGATGAACTGCTTGCAAAAGGGAAAAAAGTTTGTGCTGTTGCCGTGGATGATATGCACCGGGCGTGTACTCTTTTCGGCAGCTGGACAGTGATTTGTGCAAAGGAACGCACTCTTCCTGCTGTGATGGATGCCTTGAAAAAAGGGGAATTTTATGCTACACAGGGCCCCCTGTTCCATAAACTGGCGTTGGAGGGAAACAGGATCTATGCAGAATTTACCGAAGCAGTCATGTGTTCTCTTGTTCTGAAACAAAGCGGCAGATGTTTGATCATTCCCGGGCAGAATCCTCCCGGCACTTCCGCAGAATGTGATCTGGAAAAATTCCGTATCCCCGGCGGGTACGCCAGATGGGTGATCACCGATTCCCAGGGCCGTTCCGCATGGAGTAATCCCATTTATTTCTGAAAAGGCGTTTTATTACAGTTTTACAGTAAAAAAAAGGGGACTGTTGCAGATTTTTTGCAGCAGCCCCTTTTTATATTTCTGCAGAAATTTTTCTTATTTCTGAATTTGCAGGGAAATATCATCAATGGCAATATCCCCTTTGCCCGCTCCCTGTTGAAGAACAAGGTAGATCTGATTTTTCCCGGAGGGCAATTCCAATGTGCCGGAGATTTCCTGCCATGTAGCTTTCCCGCGGAAACGGATGGCTTTGGAAGTGCCGCCCTGATAGAAGAAACGGACCGCAAGTATGCCGCTTCCTTTTACTTTTCCTTTGAAAAAATATTTTCCGCCGGGAAGAGTTTTAAGAGGTACTTTTGTGCATACGAAAGTACCTTCCATCCAGAGGAAATGATTTTTTCCTTCCTGTTTTATTTGTACTACAGGCTTACTTTTTCTGCTGGGGACAGGGTGCATTTCCCAATTGACAGGAAATTCGCTTCCTTCCAGATGCCAGCCGGAGGGGATCTGTTTGGCAGAGGGGAGGGCAAGACGCTGGAAAGAACCGTTGGAAACCAATTCACCGCCGGCATTTTCCGTATGGGAAATATCCTTTTTCCCCACTGCGTTTTCCTTGCCCTTTTCATAGGCTTTTTTTGCTTCGGGGGAAAGTGTATTTACTGCTTTCAACCGTTCCTCTTCTGTAATGCCGGGGGCAGAGAAAAAGACCATTTTACGGAAACGGATCTCCTGATTGGTTACTTTGCGCAATTCAAAGATCCGGGGAAGTTTATTGCTTGTGGAAAGCAAAATCCCTGTCACTTCTCTGGGGATGCCGACAGCCCCTTTCCCGTGCCATTGGAGGGAAAACCAGTTTTTCGGCTGTGCCATAAGCGGGGTGAGTGCCATATACATGAAACGCCAGGAAGAGGAGTAAAACTCATTGTCATACATGGCATTGAGCATATTTGCCCCGTTACGGGGTTCTCCGTTGGAAATAAAGGAATTGCCTTTATTGTCTCTTATTTCCCATGCAAGGCGTCCCAGACTGCTGTTGCCCTTTACCCACATACCGATACCATCGGCACCGGCAGGGATGGGAATGGGTTTTTTGAAGCGGTACATGGTATAACCTCCATGATACCAGTAGTCTTCGGGGAGGGTGGAAATATCGAATTTAACGGCAATACTTTCCCCTTTTTCTGCGTCTTTCACATCTCTGATGGTGGAAGGAACAAGGAAAGAAGCCTGAAATGAGCGGTCATTAAATGCTCTTCCGTCGATGCGTTCATCTTTTTCCCTGACTCTTTCAAAGAGAGAGGAGCGGAGGTTTACTTGCTGCAAAAGTTTTTCCGGTTCTTCCATTACAGGAAATTTCCGGGCAAGGATGGTAAGAGAATCCAATTTCCCTTCTGTGATAAAGTATCTTATGGAGCCGTCCGCTTCTGCTTCGATGGAAGCATTTTTGACGGTATAAAATTTTTCTCTTCCATAGAGATCACAGGAGAAGAGTTTGCTTCCAGCATCCTTTACTTTGATCCGGCATTTTGCAGAACCTTTGGAAGTCCACAACGCATAAATATTTTTTCCGTCTTCCCGTTTGAATTCAAAAAGATATATATCAGCGGGGCTATCCACACTTTTGACAAACTGCACCTGATCCATGATCCCGGTAACGGTCGCAATGGCAGCTGCAAGGGGTTTGGGGTTGAATTGTCTGTCCATACAGCCCAGTGCCCCATAGGTCCTGCCGTTATTGTAGGCTGTTCCTGTATCGGTGACAGACATGAGGGGGATGGAGTCAAATTTGTAGGCAAACGCGGTCATCACATCCCGCATCAGCCATTGCGCCTGCCGGATGGCACTTTCCCGCGGGTCTTTCATATTGTCTGTGGGATTGGAAGAACGGCAGCTCCATTCGTATGTGGCGGTTATGGGCTGGGTCTTAAAGCCATTGACCCTTGCCGTTTCCCGCAGAACATACGCACTTCCGTCAGGGTTCCACAAACTGAAACTTTCCGGACTTGCCACCCAGGAACCCACCGCTTCACATCCGATATAATCCACAAGGGAGGGATCAAAACCTCTTGCAGCAAATGATTCGATCATCTCCTGCGCCCAGCAGGCATTGCCGAAAACGATTTTCAGATGGGGGAAGTTTTTCCGGATGATCTGACAATATCTTGCTGCCGCCTTTGCTCTTGCCTTTTCCAGTTTTTCCCGTTTCTCATCCCATTTCCGGGGGGCTTTTTTCAACAGAGTCACAGGGAGGGGGGCATAGTCTCTCTGGTAACTTTCATGTTGAAGAAGGATTTTCTTACAGGAGGGGTATCTTTTTACCATTTCCCCCACCTGACGGATCAGTTCTTTTTCCATTTTCTCCCAGAGTACAGGATCATCGGAAAGAATATTTTTTTCGGAATAGATCCTTTCCAGCATATTGGGGAACTGGGCAAAACTTATACCGTATTTCTGCCATTCCGCTTCCGAATGGGTGGTGGCGCAGCTTACCATGAATATTCCGAGTTTTTTGAGGATACTGCCCCATTGATCCATATCGGCAGGCAGATTATGGGCGTTGCCCCAGTACCAGGAGGAATAGGGGGAGGTGCCTGATTTCCATTTTCTTGCGTATGAGGCAAGTTTGACAAAGGATGTCGGCAGTGTGGTAAGTATTTCCCCGTTTTCCCATAAAGCAAGTTCAAGGGAAAAATAGCCTTTTCCCGGGGGATCCAATTTAAGGGAAAGAATTTTCTTTTCCCCGTTTTGAATAGTAAACTCATTTTTCCCGTTAAGGACTTTTTTATTGTCCACATCTTTACATACATAGGAAAGAACATATTTGCCAGCTTTTTTTCCTGTTACTTCCACAGGGATCTCCACAGGGCCGTCTTCCGGGGTGAAGAGATTGCCGGGCATTTTCTGTTTCAGAACGATATCCACCGGAGTTTTCTGTAAAGAAATTGCGAAAATTGCCAGAGAGGAACGCATTGTTTCTTTGGTTGTTCTCCCTCCGGGTCCTTGCAAGTCAATATCCAGAAAATCCCGGAAAGGAAGCTGTGTCCATGTGTCTCCGGAAATAATATCTTCGATTTGACTGAAAGGAAGATCCAGTTTCACAAGGTAGAGAGGAACTTTTTTCTTCCCCTCTTTGAGTGTAAGAAGGGCAGTACCCACTTTCCGGATGTCTCTGCTTCCGGAGGAAAGATCCGCTTCCGCTTTTACAATAGCGGCATCCGCTCTACCATATTTTGCATACCTTGTCATGACCATACGGAATGCCGGAAGCATATTCCGGTCATTACCGGGAATGGGGGCGGCAAGAACATAGCCTCTCATATAACGGGCGGCAGGGACACTCATAAGGAAAGAAGTATCCAGACCGTCAAAAGCCGTACGGGAAAGATCTTTATTCCGGTAGCCGGCTTTATCTGCCACAGGCCGGATCTTGCGCATATCCACCCCGTGTGTGATATTTTTCTGTATGGGGATGGAAAGAGGTTCATCAAAAGAAAGAACCGCAGGAATATCGTTTTTTGCTCTGGAAGAAAGAAGGATTTTTTCAAATCCCGGTACACTTTTTTCCTCTTTGGAGAGTTCAAGGATCTTTGCAGAACGGGGATGAAGTACGGCTGTAATGGATGCCATTTTCCCCTCTCTGAAACTTCCGGCATAGCTGCCATTGATACAGAAAGAAAGGGATTCTTTCTTCTGTACCATCTTCAAATGGAGGAGTTCTTTATTTGCATCCGGATATTTTTTCAGATCCATTCCGGAAAGAATGGGGGCGTCTATGACTTCCGGATTGGGTTTGATGAAAAGTTTTTTCAGGGGAATATCGGTAAAATTGATCATATACTGACCGATAGAAACATTCTTTTTGCCGATTTTCTTTTTGGCATTGGCGGGAATAATAAATTTGTTTGCTGCAGTACTTATACGGATCATGCCGCTTCTGCCGTTTGCCATAACATAACGCAGCTGCAATTCCCCTTCCGGAAGGAGCCATAAAGAAAGGGGGTGATCTTCCTTGGGCGGGGTAAGGGGCTTAAAGAAATTGTTATGGGTTCCGTCATTTTTATCCGGACGGAAAAACTTTCCCTCTTTCAATGCTTTTGCCGCAAGAGAATATTCCTCATTGGCATAAAGCACGCCGGAGGTCGAAAAAAGGCACAAAGAGAGCGCAATGGCAAAGGATGAAAATTTCATTTTTATTCTCCTGATCAGCGGTTGTTATTGCCGAATCTGCCGCCATCCCAGCAGACCGGACGGTTTGCGGCGGTGCCGTTATATGTATCCAAATCGCCGATATTATATGGATTGAAAGGATTTCTGATCTTCTTGTTGCGTACAGAACCATCTCCGTAAACGATATTCATTTCGCCTTTGTGGCGGAAACTGTCCGGAAGATTGTTTACTTTTTTAGCGTAACCGTAGCAGTTGCCGTAGGAATAATCTTCATCCTTTGTTTCAATACAGAGATAAACTTTGGAAAAATGTTTGATTTCCGCAAGTTTTGCCTGTGTATTCAATGCCTTTGATGCATCCTGTGTCTGAGCATAATTACTGCCCAGGCAGTGGGCATTGAAGCCGTAGGGGAGAGTCTGACCGTTTGCAGTGATCGTTCCATCGGAATCTATTTTCGGAGGAAGGGCAGAAACTCCATTGCGATCTTTCCAGACCATGGCGGGGCAGAGCATTGTTTTTACAGGAATATATTTTCCGTGAATGATCAAAGCGTGAGGCCAGGGCTTACCGTCAACATTACTTCCCACATTCTGTATAAGTCCGCCGGGATAAAATTCTTTATTGTCTTCATTGTAAAAACTGAACGCAAGTCCGATTTGTTTCATGCTGCTGGAACAGGAGATTTTTTTTGCAAAATCTCTTGCTCTGTTCAGGGCGGGCAGCAGCATTCCGGCAAGGATGGCGATGATGGCAATGACCACCAATAACTCAATGAGTGTGAATTTCTGACTTCTTTTCATTTGTAAGTCCTTTCTTTGGTATGGTTTATTTTATTGTTTCACTTCCGTAAATGTTATATCGTCCAGATGCACATATTTTCCTGAAAATTGCAGGATCAGTCTTTTGGGGGAACTGCCCTCAAGGGTGAAATATGCTGTATGACTTTTCCATTTTTCCCCCTTTGCCGGAAACTGTTTTTTCCCGATACTCTTTCCTCCGCTTCCCACATAGAGGGAAAGAAAGCCTTCCCCTTTGAGTTTCAGGCTCAAAGCATATACTTTTCTGCTGTTATCCGCTATCCGCAACTGCTGCCAGATCACAGGTGCAGTTTTATACTGCATTTTATGATCCCCTTTTTCATAGCCGATGGAAAGAAAATTTTTTCCGTCTGCGGCATTTTCCTGTACGACGGCGCAAGTTCCCGCATAGCCTTTATGGAAAACCCAGTTTTCCGGTACATCGGTAGTAAAGTGCCAGTTCAGTCCGCTTTGACGGGTAACTCTTTTATGGGTGAGATTTTCAAAAGATCCATTGGAAAGAGGTGGGATCACGCCGCCGAAAGAAAGGGGCATAAAATGACTTAATGTATGGAAATTGCCGCCTTTACCTGTAAAGGCACCTGCGGAAACGCCCCCTTTATCATTTACCGCAATTCGTCCCGCATTGATCTTCCATAACGCGCCTTCTTTATTGCTTCCCAGATCTTTGACCGGGATCTTCACTTCTGCCGTCCAGAATTTTTCCCCGTCTTTAACGGCATAAGTAAAAGCTGGTGTACTTCTTACTTTTGCCGTAGTCATATTGACAGTATCGGCATCGTATGTAATGCCGTTTCTTGTAAAGGCGATATGTCTGTATATACCTTTTTTCACCAGTTCCGGTGTAAGGATCAATATTTCCAGATGACTTGCCCACCAGGGGAAAATTCCTTTATACTCCTTCACATCTTTTGTTCTGCCGTTTTTTTCTTTGAAACATTTGAATCCGAGATAAATATTTTCTTTGTCATAAAGAAGTTTTACTTCCGTTTCCGGTGTCATCTTTTCTGAAATAAAATGCCCCACGGTCAACTCTTTTCTCATGCCGAAAAACTCATTGACGCTTTCCGCTTTGAACCACTCTTTTTCATCCAGAAGCCCGTCCAGAGTGATCTTGCTGACTTTTTCTCCGCGAAGCATCGTTTCTGCGGCAGTAAATTTGCTGAAAGAGGATTCTTTGAATACTTTTCTGAATAATTCCCCGTCTTTGGCGATCCTGGCAAGACGTACCTTATCGCCTCTGACCTTATCCATTGCCCTGTCCAGCAAGGCTGGCAAATCTTTTGCAAGTCCCGGTGAATCGTATACCTTTCCAAAAATATCATTTGTTCCGCCGTATCCGGCATGACAGGAGTTGTCCGCAAAGGCCTTTTCCAGTGAAAAACGGAACTTTTTCATTTCCTCTGCTCCATTCCCGTAATAGCAGGAAAGAAGATACTCTTTTTCTTTCTTCCAATCCCCCTGCGGATGGTAATTGAGATACCCCAGAAGTGCGGCGGACAGCCACAGACTTTCCCAGTGATTGAGGTTATAATATTTTTCGTAATATTTCCCCTTGTAATAGGGTTGTGCGCCGCCGATAACGAAAAAGTTCATGCCGGAAACTTTCTTTGTCATGTAAAGGAGCGCATCCTGCATATAGGCGTTTTCCATGGTCAGATATGGTGCCGTTCCGGGAAGAACTTCCAGATATTCATAGATCTGACTGCCCACACCCTGTTTCCAGAAACTTTCCAGCATATCCAGATATTTTTTATTGCCCGGACAATTTTTATCATTCAATGCGTGCAGATAACAGCGTCCGTGGGGACAGAGATAGACAAAAAGTCTCTCATGGGTAAACATTTTTGTCTTTTTCGGTACAGCCCGGTAATCCTGATAGATCCCCACTTTGAACCGTAATAACGGGTATTTATCCAAAAGATTGGAGGCAAGGAAATTCACAAAATCCCACCATCTGTCGCTGTATTTGCCTTTATACGCATGGTGGGGATCATCCAGACGGGTGCAGTTTTCACACTCACACCAGGAATAATGGTCATCATTGAAAAGTGTAATGAGTAAATAACGGTCTTTGCCATGTTTTTTGATGATGTTTTCCGCATTTTCCAACATCCTTTTTTTCACTTCTTCATTGCTCAAACAGGGCTGGGAAACGGGGTATTTGCTCTGGGAAATATTGCGGGAAATGACTCTTTTACCGTTTTTCAAACCAAAATATTCCGGATGCTTTTTCAATAATTCCGCCGCTTTTGAGTCTGTATTTTCATCCGAACCCACAAGCAGTCTTGTCAGGATATGCCCGCCCCAGAATATTTCATCGGTAAGTCCAAGTTTTTCTGCGTGGGCATACTGTTCTTTGAACTTCGGTCTTTCTTTTTGAAGGGGAGTGGGGAAGGCAACCGTATTCAAACCCATGCCGATAATGGTATCAAGCATTACCGGGGGAGTCCATACGCCGTTTGCGGTGATATTGGCATCAGGGAACACGGGATTGTGGATGGAAAATCCATCCGGAATGGAAAAAGATCTTTTCTGCGGGATGAAAGGCGGTGTCCTGGGATGGAAGAACCGTACTCCGCCATATTCCCGCAAAAGAAAATATACTCCATTAGGGAATGCACGGTCTCTTTTCCCGTAAATAACCAGAGAGTTTGCTTTTGCTTCAATGGCAAAGCCTGTATCGGAAAGAGCGGCAAACTTTTTTGCATAAGGAGGAGATAATTTTTCAAATCTTACCGTGGCAAGGGAGGATGACGCTCCTTTTTTCACGGACAACTTTGCTCCTGTCATCTTTTGCGTATATTCTGTCAGTATCTCCGAAGCCAGAATTCGGGATTTGCCTGCATTATCCGGCAAAAGGATACAGGCTCTTTCTTTCCCATCCTGAACGAGGTCCATACTGCAAAGAGGGAGAGAGAAACACAGAATGCAAAGAATGTGAAATATATTTTTCATTTTTTTCTCCAGTTTTTACCAGACGGGATCTTCCCCTCTTTCAATGTAATCGAATATCCTTACCACCTCTCTTGCGATCACATGGTTCGTGGCAAAATTGCTTTCATTCTGTATGCTTTTCAGATTGGGACAGGCAAAAAGCTGTTTCAGAATTCTTTTCCAGTTGATTGTCCCTCTTCCGGGACAACCGGGAAGGGTGTGATTATCCCCGTAGCCGTCATTATCGTGCAGATGACAGGTGACTACATGGGGGGCAAGCATCGCAAGAGTGTCTTCCTGCAGTTTCAAGCCGTCAAACCAGACGATGTCGTGGAAAGTCTGCTTGTATTTGGAAAAATCTTTTTCTGTACGGGAACCATCTTTATTGCAGAAATATTTTCCCATGATGTTGGCGTGACCGGAATCGTAACAGCATTGGATGAAAGGAGAATGGAAATAGTTGATGTAATAAAGAAGTTCCTCCGGAGCATTCACCGGTTCAAAGGAGTTTTCCACAGCAAGGATACAGTTGTTTTTTTCTGCGTAAGGCAGGATCTTTTCCAATGTGTCAAGGGCAAGGGGACGCAATACATCAAATCCCACATGACCGGGTCTTCTGCACCAGGGAGCGGCTCCAACATGGACGGTATAAGTTTCTATCCCCAGTTCCCCGCATATATCCAGAGCCTTTTTATGGTCTTCAATGATCCTTTCATGTTCTTCCGGTATATCCAGATCGTAACGGGGACCGGCAAGTCCGTGGGCATCTTTTGTGACAAGGGAAAGTTTTTTCAGGATCTTCTTATAGTTTTCCAGATATTCTTTATTTTCCAGCATTGTGGCAAGCTGACGGCTCATGGTGGTGATCCGTTCCGCACCGGCAGCGGCAAGTTCCGCCATAACATTTTCTTCCAGACATTCCGGAACTACATTCCATGCCGCAAAATGGGATATTCTGAATTTTTTTTCCTGCATCATTCCAACTCCTTTTCAATATAAAAGTTCTATATTATATATTATAATCACTTTTGCACTTGATTCAAGATGTGAAAGTGGTATATTTTGCATAAATAAATGTATAATCTGACTATATGTTTGATTTGGAAACATTTTGCGGTATATTTCATGAAGAAAAGAGAAGCATGCTTACAGGAAAGTATTGAAAATGAAACCCACTTACTACAACTGGGGACTTTCTGCGGAAAGACCATTCGTAATCCGTTTTCAGTCTGTTGTGAAAAAGATGAATTGCGATATGGATTACGATTTTCATAAATCATTGCACATGAATATTGTTATGCAGGGGGATTACGGCGGGGATATTTGCGGATCGCTTTACCACTGTCAGGCTGGGGAGGCCTTTATTACTGCCCCGTGGGAACCCCACCGGTCAACATTCAGTGAACAGGGGGCTGTCTGTTATATGATCGTCATATCTCTGGATGAACTTGCCCCCGCTCTTCTGTACGGCAGGAAGACTCTTGCCACCTTTCTTTCCTTTGCTCCGGAAAAGCGTTTTGCCCTTTTGCGGGAAAAGGATCTTATGAAACACTGTTTCCAATGCGGGAAGGAGATCGGGAAAAACGGAGAGGAGAATATTCTCCGGAACTGGAAAAGCATACTGGAATGTTTCATCAATATCGTTGACGATCTGGGCGAACTGGAAGAATCCCCCGGAAGAACCGCAGATTATGCAAAACTTCTGCCTGCGTTGCACCGGATCAACAGCGGAAAAAGTGTGACAACAGCGGAGGAAGCGGCAAAATTATGTAATTTGAGCGTCAGTTATTTCCGTGCGCTTTTCAAGTCGATCTTCGGAAAATCTTTTGCTGCATACGAACTCAATTACCGCCTGAATTGCGCTGCGGAAGATATTCTCAATGGCCGTTTATCTGTCAAAAATGCCGCTTTTGAATGGGGATTTTTTGATGCAAGCCATTTTTCAAGACTTTTCAAACATTCCTTCGGTTGTTCCCCGGGAAAATACAGAAAAAATTGCAGTAAAGAAAGTCAGAACTGTAATATTTTTGCATCGGCCAGCAAATAGCAGAAAAGCCCGGCAAGAATAAGAAACAGTCCGCAGATAAAATATCTGCCCGCTTTTTCCTTGAAAAGAACTATGCTCCATAAGGAATAGCCTGCAATGCATAATCCGATGGCAACCGGAAAAAATGTTCCGTTCATTCCGTACTTTTTCAGTTTATCCAGAGCAAGAAATTGTATGGCTGTGGCAATGACCGTTTGCAGGGAAAGAAAAAAGATCAGAAGAAGAGCCTTTCTGTTGAGATGCAATCCTCTCTCCCCTGTAAAAAATTTCCCTGCACATGCCGCAAGAAATGTACTGAAACATGCGATGGCAGGCCGCAGCATCGCCGGATCTTCATAAGCAAAAAAACTGCTGGCGGAGGTCATGCTTTGGGCTGTTCCCAATACAAAAAAGGCAAGAAAAGCAAGTTTGATACCTTTTTTGGTCTGTAATGCTTCTGTTTTTGCCTCCGGAGAGGTTTTGACGGAAAAAAAGATCATTCCGGCAAGGACGGAAAGGGTGCCGAGGCCTTTCAAAATGTTCCAGGGTTCGGAAAAGATGAGTGTGACCGCTATAAACGGAAGAATAAAGGCACTCTGACCGACAGCCCATGTCACTCCGCTTTTTCCGTAGATCATACTGCGTTGGAGGATGAACGATCCGGCAATATTGGTCAGGGAGGCAGCAAAAATAAAAAGTGTATATCCGGCAGAGGGCAGGGGGAGCTTTCCTGAAAGAAGATCCTCTGTTTTTGTGAAAATCAGCAGTGTCATAAGGAAAGAGAGTCCCCCCATAAACATCATGATATTGTAGAGGCTCAAATTCCATTTTGCCATGCTTTTGTAATAGACACCGGTAAATGACCATAACACCCCCGTAAGGATCGTAAGCAGAAATCCTGTCAGAAGATCATTCATCTTTTTTCCTTCTTTTTTGTTTTTTGAAAGTATAATTTACTTGTTTTTTTTATTATTGCAAGTATATTTCAGGTATTGCTCTGTAAGGAAGAATGAAAAATTTATATTTTTGCAATATCAGGAGAAGGTATGAGTCTGCCACAAATCATCAATGCGGGAGTATATACTCACGCTGAAAAATATTCCCAGAAAGTCTGCCATTTCTGGATCGCTTTGAATATCAGCGGCTGCGTAAGAATGGATACCTATTACCCGGACGGTACTCTGTGCCGTTCCTTTGACAGCCGGCAAAAGGAGTCCTGTCAGACTCTTTCTCTTGCCGCTCCCGGTTTCCGGTCAGTTTTCGAGTATAATTCCGGGAGGGAAAACTGGGTCATCATGTTTTCTTTCCCGTCTGTAACTTTTTCAGAAAAAGACAATACATTTTACTGGAATTACAAAGACCATAAATTGCCTCTTCCCGATACG
Organism: Lentisphaeria bacterium; assembly: GCA_017629515.1. Lineage (GTDB taxonomy): Bacteria > Verrucomicrobiota > Lentisphaeria > Victivallales > UBA1829 > RGIG5327. Next base: position 22,296 of record JAGBXB010000079.1, read on the forward strand.
ATCCGCCTTAAAGGACAGGAAGTGGCCCAATTGCGTCATATTTGCAGTACCCTGTGCCAACTTTATCACAGTTCTCTGCCCGGCAACTGCCTGGAGGCGGAACTGCTTGCTTTGCAGCTGCTGCATTTTTTCCTCCGTACACCCGTGCCGGCTGATGACAGAGTGGAACTCTTCCGTAAACGCCTTTCCGAAGATGTGTTGTGGGAAAAATCCATTTCCCGGCATTGTATGGAAATGGGGGTGAACAGGGATCTTCTGCGGAAAGAATTTTTTCTGCGCTACAAAATCTCCCCCGGAGAGTACCGCATTGAATTAAGAATGCGTAAAATTCTGCATCTTATTGCGTACAGCGATCTTACCCTGAAAGAAATAGCATTTGATTCCGGTATGAAAAATCTTTCCCATTTAAGTGCCTTTGTCCGGCTCCGGTGCGGAAAAACTCCTACGCAACTTGTTGCGGAATACAGAAAAAGTCATTAAGAAAACCTTTGAAATACTTTCGGAATATGCGGCAGGAGAGGGGGGCTGAAGAGAAATAAATAAAGCAAACCCTCTTGACAGGAAAATATATTTTCCTTCCGCCGGAAAGTTAAAATTAGGGGATATCTGCGAAAATAAATGAGAATAACTTCTTCCTCTGACAAAAATCTTCTTGAAATGTCCGGAAAGTGTGCTAATAATATATTGAAGAGAAAAAATGCCCCTGCATCAGATGAGAAAAATCACCGGCGGGAACAGAAAAAATAAAAACATAACATTCAGGAGTTGAAAATGAGTGAGCCTTTAAGAACTGCTATTATCGCCTGCGGATCCCGTGCCATCCAGATGGCAAAGATCGTCAGTCTCCTTCCGGAATTCAAACTTGTTGCCATGAGTGATCCCCATCCCGATCAGAGAGCGGAGGCTTATAAAGCACTTCCTGAACCCAAATATTATGAAAGCACCGAAGAAATGCTGGAAAAAGAGACTCTGGATGCCGTTATTGTGGAAACTCCTCCCAAACAGCATACCAAATATACTCTCATGGCTCTGGATCTGGGATTGCATGTTATGGGGGAGATCCCCGCAGTGGATACTTATGAGGAAGCCGTTCAACTTTGGAATGCGGTCAATTCCCATCCCGACCAGGTCTATATGTGCGGCGCAACTGCCAATTACCGCCAGAAAGTGCGTATGCTTTCCTATCTGAAAGCACACAATATGGTAGGAAAAATGGTCTATGCGGAAAGTGAATATGCCCACGGAATGGAACGGCCTTTCAAACCCCGTCAGAAAGTCGTGGAAGACTGGCGCGCCTCCTATGATGCCTGCCGTTACTGTACCCATTCACTCGGTCCGCTGCTGAACTTTATGGAAGAGGATGATGTATTTGATACTGTCGCCTGTATGGGGACAGGCCGTCATTTCCCCTGCAACTGGAAAGATCATGCCATGGTCTCCATCCTGAATACCAGAAAGAATGCGGTGGTGCGTTTCCTTGCCTCCTTCGGCCTGTATAAGAGCGGTCCTTATCACACCACAAGGATCTTTACCGATGACGGCATGTTTGAACTTTACAACGAAAAACTGCGTATCTTCAAACCTGAATTTTCCGAATTTTGTGAAAAACCCGAAATCATGGAAATACCTTTCGGCAGATTCCCCATGCGTTTTGAACGGGATTTCCCTGTGGAGAAAGTTCTTTCCGCCGGAGGCGGCGGTCACGGCGGAGCAGACTTCTACATGCTGGAAGAGTTTGCTGATGCCATTTTCAATAAGAAACCTTCCCCCTGTTCCATCAAGAAAGGGCTTGTTATGACTCTTCCGGGGATCTTTGCAGCCGAATCTGCAAAAGAAGGCGGTACTCTTAAAAAGATCATCTATCCCTGGGAAGCATAATAAATAAGGAAAGGCGGGCCAGACGATGCTTAAAGAGCTTACAATAGAACAGAAAGCATGGGTGAATACTACTCTTTCTTCCATGACAGAAGAAGAAAAAATCTGTCAGACGGTTTGTGAGATCTATTCCAATATTTCCGGAAGCGGCAATGTTGCCTCCTGGTTGAAAAAATACCCTGTGGGAACGGTCTATGTGGGAAGTGAAGTCATTGACAAGGAGAATAAAAGTTACCGCCGCCTGAAAGAGGAAGTAAGCATTGTAAAAGCGGAAACAAAGATCCCCCTTATTCTTTGCAGTGATTTTGAACAGGGCGTGGGTGGTCAGCTGGAAAATGACCCTTTCACCTGTTTCCCCGACTCCATGGCTGTTGCCGCAACAGGGAATCCGGATTATGCTTATGAAGCAGGCCGGATCAATGCTCTGGAATCCGGCGTGCTGGGAGTGCACTGGACTTTCAGCACCGTTACCGATCTTGCCATGGGGAAAGATAATCCTATTACTCTTACAAGGTCATTCGGTTCTGATCCGGATAAAATGATCCCCTTTATCCGTTCCCATATCCGTGGGTTGCAGACCCACGGCTGCGCCGCAACCGGCAAACATTTTCCCGGCGATGGCGTGGATAACCGCAATCAGCATTTTGTCACTTCCTTCAATCCTCTGAAAAAAGAGGAATGGATGGCTGCCTACGGGAAAGTATGGAAAGAAGCCATTGATGAGGGATTGATGACCATCATGGTCGGACATATTGCCATGCCGGAACTGGAAAAAATGGATGAGAAAACCCATAAGTACAGACCTGCAACGGCTTCCCGGTTGATCATGACTGATCTTCTCCGGGGAGAGTTGGGATATAAAGGGTTGATCGTTTCCGACGCTCTGGGGATGAACGGGTTCTGCTCCTGGGCGGATTATGAAACAAGATTACTGGATGCGTTCAACGGCGGAGTGGATGTATTTTTGTGGCCGGAAACGGAACGGTTTGTTCCTATGATGAAGCAGGCTCTTGCCGATGGAAAGATCTCTTTGGAAAGACTGGATGATGCTGTGCGGCATGTTCTGGAACTGAAAGCAAGACTGGATCTGAAACTCGGAGTCGTGCCTTTTGACGGCAACGGCAAAAAGATCGCTTCGGAAATAGCTGAAAATGCCCTGAATCTTCTGCGCAATGAAAAAAATACTCTTCCTCTGGAAAAGAAAGAGGGCGCCAGATATCTTGTGATGGTCACTCCCTCCAATGAGAGAGCCGGAACGGTATTGGCTCCCTTTGCGGAAGCATTGAAAGAATACGGAAAGGTGGATTACTGCCTTTTCCGGGATATGGATGAGGAAAAGTTGGGGGAATATGACGCTGTAATGTTGTTGAATGTTGCCCGTGCCCGTTACGGGGATTCCCGGGGATGGGAAGCGCAGATCTGGCCTTTCCTGAAACGGGAGGAGTGCAGAAAGCGTATCGTTATAGGTTTTGCAAACCCCTTCTTCTATTATGATGTACCCTCCTGCGATGCCTATATCAATGCCTATAATGCCTATAATGAAACGCAGAAAATTATGGTGAAAGCCCTGTTCGGAGAGAAAGATTTTCCCGGCAGAAGCCCCATTGAGATCCCCGGTTATGTGAAAGTAGGAGATGGTTTGTCATTAAAAAAATAAAAGTTTAACGGAGGAAATTTCAAAAGTCACACAAAACAAATGAAAAGAATGGAAACAGAGATATGCCAAAAGGGATTCAGGATATTTGCGTAAGTAAGTGCTCCTTTTGCAGATCAGAGAAACAACTTTTCAGACTTTTGGAGACTGTTGAAATTATTCCGGACGAAATGAATGGAATAATAAAAAAAGAGGTGGAGTATGAAGAATTTCCGTTGTAAAGGTTTCACACTTATCGAATTGCTTGTTGTTATCGCTATTATCGCCATTCTTGCTGGGATGCTTCTGCCTGCATTGGGAAAAGCAAGGCAGCAGGTGCGTACTCTGAACTGTCTTTCCAACATGAAACAGGTTTATTATTTTCACATAGCTTATGCGGATGGTTACGGTCAATGGGCTTTTGCCTCTCCGTCGAAATCCAGTGGAAAATATAAACGTGCGTATGGAAATTATGCTGAAGCATATTCTTCTGATTACGGTATCGGGATCTATAAATACGCCTACCGGGGTACTTCTGCCCCGAAATTCCTCCGTTGCACTACTGCCCTTACTACCGGAAAAGAGGGCGGATACTGGGACAACAACAATAACTTTTCCACTTACCCCACCTGCGGTAATCTTACCAAAGGTGTAAATTCCCAACAGCCTCCTTATAACTGGCTGGGTACGGATGCCAGAGATGGCGGTTCCGGGGATCACGGAGGGTATTTCAAGTACGACAGTGCCAAAACTCCTTCTGTCCTTCATTACGGTCATTGCACACATAATTACACGGATAACTATTTGAAAGGCTGGCATGGCAAAGGCGGATACGGCAGTGCGATGTTTTTTGTTTCCGGTCATGCAAGGATCTTTGATATCAAAAAAGAATTGAGGATAAATACTTACACATGGCGGGGCGGATTTATTTCTGTCTTTCTTACATGGTCAAATAAACACCCCTGCAGCGGCGGGACAACTTTCTGAACTTTCAACAGGAGAAACAAACAATGATCAAATTGGCTCTTTACGGATGCGGAAACCGTACAAAACAACTTTTGGATGCGTTGCGTGCTGATGATTTTTATTGTGTCCATTCTGTTTATGATATCAATCGTGATGCGGCTGAAAAACTTGTAAATGAATATGGCGGACGGATTTGTGAAAGTAAAGAAGATTTGATCGCCTGTCCGGATGTGGATGCTTTCCTTATCAGTCTGAATCCATTGTATCAGGCAACCGCTCTGAAAGAGGTATTGCCTGCCCGAAAGCCTGTTTTTATTGAAAAACCTGTGGCTTTTACCGGAAAGGAAGCCCATGAACTTGCGGTGATGGCGGATGAATATCGTGTGCCTGTCCAGGTGGGCTTCATGCGCCGTTATCTTCCGGAATGTGTGGCACTTTTTGATTTTCTCAAAAGAAATGATCCGGGGAAACTTGTTTCCATTGAATGTGACTGGTTTCATCACGGGGAGGGGGTCTCCCTTTATTTTCAGAAGCATGATCCGGATAATTTCCGTTTGAAAATGTCCCAGATACCTTTTCATTGTGTGCACATGCTGGATATCATGCTTGCTGTCGGCGGCCCCATTACAAGTGTATCCAGTTTGAGTGTGACCGACAGAAGCGATCAGCTTTCCCCTTCTCCCGATGATCTTATGAGCCAGGTGAAATATGCCAATGGCGGTAATGGCAGATTCCATTATACAAGGATGAGTTATTTCGGAGCAATAGGTTATCAGTTCCATTTTGAAAATTACAGTATCAAAATGAATAACAATGCTGTGGGATATCAACTTGAAATCTATCCCCGACCCCGGTTTATGACTTCCAAAGTGGGCCCCACGCCGGATAAAAAGGACGGATTCCTTTCCTGGTACAATAAAAACTGTTCTCCCATGGTCTTCAATTATCCCTCCGGAAACAATATGCAAACAGAAAATATCATGTACGATTTTGTGCGTATGGTGCGGGATAAAGTTCCGCCGGAAGCCAATTTGCATGTTGCTGCAAGGGTGCAGGGATTGGCAGAAGCAATGGAATTGAGTGCCAAACTGGGGAAAACCATCCAGCTGGATGAATTCGGCTGTCCTGTTACAGATTGTTGATGTGGTATTTCAAAAGTTCCTGAATGTCATGGCGTATTGACTTGCCTTTTTATTCTGTAAACAAAAAAATACGGGGAAAACTTTTCTGCAAAAGGTTTTCCCCGTATTGTGTTATAAAAAACTATGCGTAATTATCTCAATTCCACACCCAGAGAGGCGGAGAGTTTTTCACGCAGTTTTTCATGTTCCTTATTGACCTCTTCATCTGTAAGAGTACGGTCGTCACAGCGGAAAGTAAGAGAGTAAGCCATACTCTTTTTGCCTTCACCAAGCTGTTCGCCCTGGAAAATATCAAAGATCTTTACATCCGTAAGGAATTTTACATTTGCTTTACGGATAAAGTCAATAACTGTGGCATTTTCCAGTGTGAGAGGCGCAAGGAACGCCACATCACGGGAGGTGGAGGGGAATGTGGGAAGATCTTTATAAAGGATCTTTTCCGTTTCCGCTTCCAGAAGAATATCCGCCTGGAATATTGCCGCAAAAAGCGGTGCGGTAAGACGCATACCTTTGGTAAGTTTGTCATTTATCTTACCCAATACCCCCGCTTCTTTGCCGCCGATAATGACCTTTGCAGCACATCCTTTTGCAAACCGGGCATCGGTACAGGCTTCAAAACGAACCTTTTTGACTTTTCTTGCTTCCAGTACGCTTTCCACAAGACCTTTGAGATCATAGAAATCATATTTTTCACTTGCTTCTGCGCAGTACCGTTCCGGGTGTCTGTTTCCGGTCATAAGGACAACAAGGTCATCCCGTTCTTCTGCAAATTTTTCCCTGTTTGCACAGAAAACATGTCCGATCTCAAACATGGCAAGATCTGTGTTTTTCTGGAAGATATTGCGTTTGATGGTCGCCATCATACCGGGCAGGAGTGTGGCACGCAGTACGGCATAATCAGGACTGATGGGATTATTGACTTTCAAAAGATCTTCCGGCGCTACGGAAGGATCGCTCAATGCAGATTTTTCATCAATGAAACTGCCGTTGACACACTCATTGAGTCCGGCTGCAATAAAGTCTTTACGCAAGCCTTCCATCTTTGCATAAGAATCTGCAGAATAGGGGAGGACTTTTGCCGCCTGAACAGGAATGTCAGGAAGTTTGTCAAGACCGTAGATACGGGCGATCTCTTCTGCCAGGTCGGCAGTTTCCCTGATGTCCGCCCGGAATCCGGGGACGGTCACAAGGCAGTTTGTTTCCTGCACATCGGAAACAAGAAGCCCCAGTTTGCGGAAAATGTCGATCATTTCTTCGTTGGTGGGATTCATTCCCAGAAGTTTCCGGATCTTGTCGAAACTGCAAATGATACGCAATCTTTCCGCCGGACGGGATTTTACAGAAACAAGTTCACTTACCAGCTGACCACCGGCAAGTTTGATAATGAGACCTGCGGCACGGTTGCTGGCATTTTCAATCATTTCCGGATCCACCCCTCTCTCAAAACGGTAGGAGGAATCACTGGAAAGCCCCAGTTTCCGGGAGGTGGCTCTGATGCTGGACGGCTGGAAATAGGCACTTTCCAGAATGATTTCCGTGGTATCCGCCATTACGCCGGAATATTCCCCGCCCATGATCCCGGCGATCGCCACAGGTTTCACCTTGTCGGCAATGACCAGCATGGAGTTGTCCAGAGTGTATTCCTTACCATCAAGGGCAACGATCTTTTCCCCTTCTTCGGCTTTGCGTACAACAATTTTCTTCCCTTCCAGGAATCTGCTGTCAAAAGCATGGAGGGGTTCGCCAAGTTCCATCATCACAAAATTGGTCACGTCCACAATATTATTGATGGGCCTGATCCCCACAGCATTGAGTCTTTCTTTCAGCCAGGCAGGACTTTCCCCGACTTTCACTCCCCGGATCACACGGGCTGTATAATGGGGACAGAGTGTCCGTTCTCTTACATCCACAAGATCTCCCCAGGATTCCCAGCCTTCCACAGAGGGAACACTTGTATCCGGGAAACGGCGTTTGCCGCCCATAAGCGCGCCCACATCTCTTGCCACTCCCCAGTGGGAGAGCCAGTCAGGACGGTTGGGGGTGATCTCCACGGTATAGATGGTATCCTGTGTCACATATTCGGAAAAATCCATACCCGCAGGCAAATTGTCCGGCAGGATCATAAGCCCGCCATGCTCTTCACTCAATCCCAGTTCTCTTTCACTGCACATCATGCCGAAAGATTCCACGCCCCGCAGTTTGCAGGGTTTGATCACGAAAGGTTTGCCGCCTTCCGGATCAGGGAAAGAGGTTCCTTCCAGAGCCAGGGGGACAGTTTTACCTGCATCACAGTTGGGTGCTCCGCAGACGATCTGCAAAATTCCTTTGCCGGAATCCACTTTGCAGATGGAAAGATGATCGGAATTGGGGTGGGGATTGCGTTCAAGGATTTTCCCCACAACGATCCCGGCAGGGATCTTGCCCCGTTCCACGATCTCTTCCACTTCCAGACCCGCCATGGTGAGAGAATCGGCAAGTGCTTTGGGATCTCCCTCAAAGGAGATATATTCTTTAAGCCAGTTCAAAGATATTTTCATTTTTTCCTCTCCTCCGCATTAAAACTGTTTCAGGAAACGCAAGTCGTTTTCGGAGAAAAGACGCAGGTCGCCGATACGGTATTTGAGCATGGCAAGCCGCTCAATACCCATACCGAAAGCAAATCCCTGCCATTCATCCGGATTGATCCCCACGTTACGCAGCACATTGGGGTTCACCATACCGCATCCCAGAATTTCCAGCCAACCGGAATTTTTACATACCCGGCAACCCTTTCCGCCGCACATCACACAGGAAAAGTCACACTCTGCGGAAGGTTCGGTAAAGGGGAAAAAGTGGGGACGCATACGGATAGAGACCCCTTCTCCAAAGAACTCATTGGCAAAGGCTTTCAATGTGCTTTTGAGGTCGGCAAGAGAAACATTTTTATCCACATACAATCCTTCGATCTGATGGAAATGCACGCCGTGGGTGGCATCGGGAGTATCTCTTCTGAAACATCTTCCGGGAGAAACGATACGGATAGGCGGCTTCTGGGAAAGCATGGTACGGATCTGAACCGTACTTGTCTGGGTACGCATCAAACGTCCGTCATCAAAATAGAAGGTATCTTTGGGGTCTCTTGAGGGATGGTCAAGGGGGGCGTTGAGTTTGTCGAAGCAGTTGGCTACTGTATCGATTTCAGGACCGGCAGCAACAGTAAAGCCCATTCTGCGGAAAATAGCACAACATTCGTCAATGGTACGGGTAACAGGGTGCTGTGTTCCCATCGTCCATTTTCTTCCGGGCAGGGTCACGTCAAGAACTTCCCCTGCGGAAGTTCCGTCATCCAGACGGTCTTTGGCTTCTTCCATACATTTTGCCACAAGAGCTTTCACCTCGTTGAAGGCTTTGCCCGCAGCGGGTTTATCCTCTTTGGCGATCTTTCCCATCATAGGGGCGAGGGCGGTAATGGAACCATTCCGTCCGGTGAATTTCACTTTGGCGGCCTCAATATCCGCAGGATTTTTTGCTTCTGCAAAATCCTTTTCCACCATCTGTGAAATCTCATTTAATTTTTCAAGTAATTCATTAAGCATTGGATCTCTCCTTTGTCCGCAAAACAGGGGAGGGGGACTCCCCTTGAAAATATTGATCGACTTTGCAAAAAATGAAAAAGCGGGACTGCCGGTAAAATACGGCGTCCCGCAAATAGATCAAAGATCAAAGGAAATTCAGCAGGCAGCCTTGGCTTTTTCCACCAGAGCTTTAAAAGCTGCTTCATCGTTGACAGCGAGGTCAGCAATGACTTTCCTGTTGATGTCGATATTGGCCTTTTTAAGACCGTTCATCAACTTGCTGTAAGTGTAATCCAGCATACGGCAGGCAGCGTTGATACGGACAGTCCAGAGTCTTCTGTACTGGCGTTTTTTCTGTTTGCGGCCGATATACGCATAGGAATCCGCTTTGTCAATGGCATCATAGACTGTACGGATACGTTTGGACCTTGCACCGTAAAAACCTTTAGCGCGCTCCAATGCGCGACGACGGCGTTTTCTCGAAGGAACTGCACATGTAACTCTCATTTCAATTCTCCAATGTAGTTAATTGAGGGATCAGCCGTAGGGCAGAGCCTTCGCAATACGTTTAAGCTGAGCTGCCGGCATGACGGCGTCTCTTCTCATGTGGCGTTTTCTCTTGCCGCTCTTGCCTGTCATCAGGTGACGGCGGCCGGGCTTGGCGAACTGGAATTTACCAGTGCCGGTGCGTTTCAATCTTTTTGAAATGCACTTTCTTGTTTTCAGTTTAGGCATCGTTTTTCTCCTTGCTTGTTGCGTTAAAGAGGTTTCTCCACCGGGTCGGCAGATGCCAATCAGCCATTACTCAGCGGGCAGCCTTCGGATTGAAGGACATGCAGATATTTTTTCCCAGAAGTTTGGCAGGAGCATCAACTGTTCCATGCTCTTCCAGGCTTTCGGTGATTTTCTGGACAAGTTCAAATCCCATTTCCGGATGTGCCATTTCACGGCCTTTGAAAGTGATGGTCACTTTCAGTTTGCATCCATCCATCAGAAAGTCGATGGCATGAGCGATCTTGACCTCATAATCGTGAGTATCAATATGCAGACGGAACTTGATCTCTTTTACCTTCTGTGCCTGCTGATTCTTCTTCTGATCCTTGAGTTTTTTCTTCTGTTCATAACAAAGTTTGCCGAAATCCATGATCTTGCACACAGGCGGCACACTCGTTTCAGAGACGATAACAAGGTCAAGCCCCGCATTTTTTGCAGCCTGACAGGCAGGCAGCAGTTTCATGAGGCCAAGTTGTTCCCCGTTGGGACCGATCACCCGAAGTTCTTTATCGCTGAATTGGCGGTTATCGGGCTTCAGCAGTTTGTTGGCAATAGCAGTACTAATGGTAAGTTCCTCCAGATTATTGATATTCACCTGTCCCGGTACTTTTTTCCGGAACAGGCATATAAGATAGCACGCTTACAGTTTATTGTCAAGTTCGTTTTGCAATTTTTTTACAAAACTTTCCAAATCCATGCTTCCCAACTGGTCTTCTCTGCGGGAACGGACGGAGAAAACATTTTCCTCCATTTCCTTATCCCCGACGATCGCCATAAAAGGAACGCGCATGGTTCTTGCCTCTTTGATCTTGGCTCCCAGACTGCCGCTTTTCAGGTCGACTGTTACGCGGAAGCCGGCCTTTTTAAGTTCGGCAGCAGCGTTTTTGCAATACTCTTCCTGACGCTCTGTGATGGGAATAAGACGCACCTGTTCGGGGGCAAGCCACAGGGGGAATGCTCCGGCATAGTGTTCGATAAGGATACCGAAGAAGCGTTCCAGTGAACCGAAAAGCGCACGGTGTACCATATAAGGCTGGTGATGCTGACCATCTTCCCCGATATAGTAGATACCGAATCTTTCCGGCAGATTGAAGTCGAACTGGATGGTGGAAGTCTGCCATTCACGGCCGATGGCGTCTTTGATCTTCAAGTCGATTTTCGGGCCATAGAAAGCTCCGCCCCCTTCATCCACTTCGTATTCCAGACCGCTCTTATTGATCGCATTGATCAGAGATTTCTGTGCCTGATCCCAGCGGGACTGTTCGCCTACGGATTTTTCCGGACGGGTGGAGAGGTATGCTTTGATCTCTTTGAAGCCGAATGTTTTCCAGATATACAGGCAGAACTGCAGAACTTCTTCGATTTCAGATTCGATCTGTTCAGGAGTACAGATGATATGAGCATCGTCCTGTGTGAATCCTCTCACACGCATAAGTCCATGCAGCACTCCGCTCTTTTCATACCGGTACACTGTTCCCAGTTCCGCCCAGCGGCAGGGAAGTTCCCTGTAAGAACGGATGCGGGATTTATATACTTCGATATGGAAGGGGCAGTTCATGGGTTTGGCGAAATAGTCGATCTCGTCGATCTCCATGGGGGAGTACATGCTTTCCTTGTAGAAGCCCAGGTGACCGGAAGTTTCCCAGAGATTTGCCCGTCCGATATGGGGGGTGTAAAGCAGATCGTAACCGTTTTTGATGTGTTCTGCTCTCCAGAATGTTTCCATGATGTTACGGATCAATGCTCCCCGGGGATGCCACAGAACAAGACCGGGACCGACGGTTTCGGAAATACTGAAAAGTTCCAGTTCTTTCCCCAGTTTCCGGTGGTCGCGTTTCTTTGCTTCTTCCATTTTGGTAATATATTCACGCAGAGCCTTTTTATCGGCAAATGCTGTTCCGTAAATACGGGTGAGCATGGGATTGCTTTCTTTACCTCTGTAATAGGAACCGGCAAGAGAAAGAAGTTTGAATGCTCCGATATCGGAAGTTTTTTCAACGTGGGGTCCGCGGCAGAGATCCATAAAGTCGCCGTTTTTGTAGAAAGAGATGGTTTCTCCTTCGGGAATATCTGCAAGGCGTTCCAGTTTGTAATTCTGTTTCTTTTCTGTAAGGATCTTTACGGCTTCCTCTCTTGTGAGTTCCACTCTTTCAAAAGGAGTTTTCTTTGCCGCAAGTTCTTCCATCTTCTTCTCGATCTTTTCCAGATCTTCCGTAGTGGGGCGGCTTTCTCCGAAGTCAAAATCGTAATAGAATCCATCTTCCGTGGCAGGGCCGATATCGAATTTTACATCCGGATACAGTTCCTGAACGGCGGAAGCCAGCAAATGGGCGGCACTGTGCCGTATCATTTCCAGTGAAAAAGCCATTTCTTTCATCCTTTTTTTTGTGCAGACCGGTATGATCTGCTTGTTTTTTTGTAAAATTTTCCTTTAAATATACATCCAAAAGAAAAAATATCAAACCTACTTCCGTAAAAAGCCTTATTTTCTCTGTTTTTTGCTTTTTTCAAAAGTGGATACACATCAAAAGTGGATATATAAATGATACAGGGGATTGCTTTTTTGTTTTATTGTGGTATATTTTCGCATAACTGCATTGTTTTTATTACAGGAGTACTTATGACCGGAAATAAAAAGTGGTATGAAAAAGATTTACGCAGACTGCTCGTGGATATGCACATCCCGGATTGGGATGAATATTTTCTTAAAAATTTTTCCGCTGAAAAATATGCGGATAACATGGTGAAAGGAAATATTTCCTGTGCGGAGATCTATGCCGGAAACTGTCTGGGACTTTGTTTATGGCCCTCTGAAAACGGTTTCAACCATAAACAGCTTCATTCCCGGGATATTTTCGGCGAGACCCTCGAAGCGTGTAAAAAACGGGGTCTGGATGTGCAGATCTATTTCAATGTTTATCACAGAAGTGCCTTTGAAGCACATCCATCCTGGCGTATGATCGGTCCCGGCGGAAAAAATACCCGTGAATTGGGATTCGGACACGGCAGATTCGGTTTATGCTGCATCAATTCCCCTTTCGGCGATTTTTTCCTGAAAATCATTGCCGAACTGGATTCAAAATATGACGGTGTGGGATTCTGGATCGATATGCTGGGCTGGTGGTCGGTGATCTGCCGGTGTGAGTCCTGTAAAAAAAGATTCAGGGAAGAAACGGGCAAAGATATTCCGGAAATGATCGACTGGAACGATCCCTGCTTCAATGAATATATCCGGTGGCGGGCGTCTGTTCTTGCTCAATTTGCACAGAAGATCACTGATACCGTGAAAAAACAGCATCCTGAAAGAACTGTAAACATCCAGTCTGCCAGTGCCATCGGCGGTTGGGGAGGGGGGATGTCCAAAGAGTTCATGCAGGCAAGTGAATATCTTGCAGGGGATTTTACCGGAGATCATATTGAACAGGCTGTGATCTGCAAACTTTTTTCCGCCTTATCGACTTGCCGTCCCATGGAATTTATGACTCCCCGGTGTGAAACTCTTGTGCATCACACCACCACCCGCACCTTTGAAAATATGCTTATGCGCGCCTATGCTGCCATTGCCAATCAGGCGGCGTTTACTCTTATTGATGCCATTGATCCTGATGGCGCAATGGACGGGCGATTCTATGAGATGGCGGGAAAGATCAATGAGGCATATAAGGAATATGAAAAATATATTTCCGGAAAAAGTGTGATCCTTGCCGATACAGCCATTTATTATGAGTTTGATTCCATCAATACGGATGTGGAAGAAGCCATTTCCTGTGATGATACAAGAACTCCCGCTTCCAAACAGAATATGATCCGGCGTAATCTTGCCCGTTGTTTCGGGGAGGAACATCTGCTTTTTACTTTCACCGGAAACTTTGATGAAAACATCACTTCTGACCGTTATCCATCTCTCATCCTTTCCGATGCGGCAAGATTGAGTATGCAGGAGTGTGAAAATATCCGCAGATATGTTGCCAATGGCGGGCGTCTCTATGCTTCCTGCTGTACCTCCCTTTTTGACAGGGTAACGGGAAAAAGAAAGGACTTTGCCCTTGCGGATGTTTTCGGAGTGCATTATAAAGGCAAAACAGCCTCCTGTACTTATATTGCCCCTGCACCCGGCTCATTTCTGAATGAATATGCCACGGAAAAATATCCCGTTATGCTGGATTGCCCCCAGTGTCTTATTGAAGCGGATGAGGATACGGAAATACTCGGTACTCTCGTTCTGCCTGTTTCCGATCCTGCCGAACAGGACTTTTTCGGTTCAGCGATCAGTAATCCTCCGGTGAAATGTACCAACAAGCCAGCCCTTACCCGCCATAAGTACGGAAAAGGGGAAGTTATTTACTGTGCCGGCAGATTTGAGGAAGTTCCCTACGACTTCCAGAGAAGTATTTTCGGGCGTATCCTTCTGGAATTGAGAAAAACTCCTCTGATCACAAGCAATGTGCACCCGAAAGTGGAATTTACTTTGTTTGATGTGAAAGAGGAAAAGCGTCTTCTGCTTTCCCTTCTCAATCAGCTCTCTCTGCCCTGTGTGGCTTGGAAAGAAGAGATTTCCATACTTTTGACACTTCCGGAAGAGTACAGGATAAAGAAACTTTTGCTTGCTCCGGAGGAAAAGCAAATATCTTTCCAACCGGGAAAAAATGGCCTTTCCTTTACTTTGCCGGGACTGGAAAAATTTGCAATGATCGTTGCTGAATATGAGTAAAATACAGTACCGAAAGGTGTAAAGATGGGTAAAAAGCATTTCCTTATGGGCGGCAGTCTGGTTCCTCTGGGCCTGGATACCCATATCCCCATGAATGAATGGGAAAAAAGTTTTGAACAGATGCAGCGGATGGGACTCAACTCCTTCCGTATGTTCATCTCCTGGTCAAGAGTGGAAAGAAAAGAAGGTATATTGGATTTTTCCCAGCCGGATTATGCTTTTTCCCTTGCGGAAAAATATAAGTTGAATGTCCTTGTGAATGTGGGAGGCCTCTTCAATAATGTGCAGGGATATACCGCTCCGGCCTGGCTCTTTCATAAGTACAACCTTTCAAAGCATATTTCCAATCCTCTGCAGAATACACAATACAACAACCCGGATATGCAGATATGTTCCGATGATCCCGTTTATAAGGAAAAAGCCTTTGACTTTATCCGGACAACGGTCAACCGTTATAAAGATCACCCCATGCTGGAATCCTGGTCGGTATGGAATGAACCCCATGGAAATCCCTGTTACTGCGCCTGCACTCTTGAAAAATTCCGGGTATGGTTGAAGAAAAAATACAATAACAATCTGGATCTTCTCAATGAAAAATGGGGAGCATTATTTCCTGTGGATTTTCCGTCATGGGAAGAGGTGCGTCCCATTTATGTTCCGGGAAATGTTCCGAGAAATCAGGTCATGGCAATGGATTTTCTTACCTTCTGCAAAGAAAATTATATTCATACCTTTAATGAGATATGCGCTCTTGTCCATGAACTTGATCCGGATCATACCACCACATTCAATATGCAGGGCATCCACGGCTGTGATATGTCCGACTTTCATGTAAAAACAGCAGGGATCTCTGCCTACTATGAATATTTCCGGGATCCCCGTACCGTTTATATGTGGACAAATCTCTATATGCGTTCTGCCAGAGTGGGCTTATCCCCGGAGGAGAAAGTAAGGATCATCGAAACCGACAGCGGCCCCAGACCCGATAATAATGAACGCCCCGGCTGTCAGAAACATAATGGGGTCTGCGATTGGTCTATGGTTGCCATGGGGGCGGAACAGATCCTTGCATGGATCTACCGCACCAGACTCGATGGCGGTCACTCTCTCCAATCCCAGTTGTGCGATTTTTACGGTGATGATACCCCCCGGCTGGAAGAATTTGCTGCGAGAGCGAAAATCATAAGAGAAAATGAATCTCTTATTCTTTCCTCCCATCCTTTCCCCGGAGAAATCGGAATATGGTGGGATGTTTCCATGCATCTTTATGGTATGGTCGGCAGACATTTTTCCCCTGTGGAGATCCCCTTTGTAAGCCATGACAACGCTATGATGGCGGCACTGGACTGCGGATATCAGGCAGAATTTATCAATGATAAAATGGTTCTTTCCGGAGAAATAAACCGTTTCAAATCCATTCTCGTTCCCTTCCGCCCCTATATGACGCAAATGCTTGCAGATAAATTGCGGGAATACGTGAAAAACGGGGGGCTGCTTATTGCGGAATCCCAGTTTGCCTTGAAAGATGAATATTTCTGTCAGACATGGAAACCCACTCCGGGCGGATTATCCGATGTTTTCGGTGTGGATGTGCATGATATGCTGCTCTTCAATAAGGATAAAGATTTCATCAGACTTGCCAATGGGGAAAAGTTCTCCGCATACCGTTACCGTATGGTGATGAGTCCGGAAGCGGATACGGAAATCCTGGCAGAGTTTTCCGATGGCGCCCCTGCCATCACCGGTCATAAATACGGTAAGGGAAAGGCGATCCTTATCGGCGCACTGGTGACAACGGAATATACCCCCTCCTCACCCTTGCGTCAATTCCTTGCCGATGAATGGAAATCTCACGGTATAGTTCCTTTCTGCCAACCTGCCGGCGCGGAGGATGTGGGTATTTATCCTGTAACGGAAGACGGGAAACATATTTCCATGCTGTATGTGATCAATTACAGTGAAGAAACCCGTACCGTTTCCCTTGAAGCAGATGAGAAACTTTTGCAGAAAAATTCCTTCCGGGATATTGTGGGAAAAGAGGAATACATTCTTCCCTGTAAAGTAACACTTGCTCCTTTGCAGAATCTTATTCTTGCTGCAACCGGGTAATTTATTTTACAGCCGGATGGGGGGACGCTCTTCCGGGAGCGTCATTTCCGGAACTTTCTTCCATTCGTTTGCCCACGGGGTATCTGCTATCACTGGAAATACACTTAACCGCAACCGGGCACAACCCATGGGGATCAAAGTAAGATCTTCTGTTTTTTCATTACTTTTTACGGGACTTTTCTGCAATTCAGCGCACATGTGATCCTGCAATGTCCAGTTGGGGATCTTTCTGCCTTTTGCCCTGATGATATTTGGCGGAGTTTCCCAGTAAAAGGGATACTCTTCCGGCAGGGGCAGTTCTTCAAAAATAAATCCCTCTTCCGGCAGAAGTCCGTAGTTCCAATCTGAATCCGGCAACAGTTCCGTCCATATATCGCCCTCTGCGGAATTTTTTTCGTCCCACTGTGCTTTTGCAGGGTTGTTCCGTTCTCTGCTGCTGACAACGATATTGACTTTTTCCCTGATTTGAAGAGAATAACTCAATGCCCCTTTATTGACTGTAATACCGCCATTGCGGATATTTCTGCTTACTGTGATTTTTGAGGGGAAATATACTTCAATGGTATCGTTACTGCACCACTCTTTTTCCAGTACAAAAAAATTCCCCTGTATATTATTTCCCCCAACTGTCACCTTTTGCCCGTTCAGGAAAAATTCCGGTTCACTGCACCAGCGGGGAACACGGATGTAAAAGGGAAATGAGCATGGCTTTTCCATTTGCAGTGTAAATCTGATCCTGTCCCTGAAAGGGTAGGCGGTTTCTGAAATACATTTCAAGGGGACTTTTTCTTGTCCGGCCGTCAGATGCGCCGTGTAAGGGCCATGCAGATAGGCACAGATCCCGCCATCATGCACGCTTGTCATCATGTTGGATGCATACAGTTCCCAGGCAAGACCGGCATTATGCAGGCAGCAGCGGTCATTGGTATCCGTATAAGCAAACATGTGGGAGGAATTCGCCACATTATGATAGAGATAGTCATCCAGCATCACCTGATTGGAACTGGTTATATAATGGACTTTCTTCATGTCATGTGTATAGGATGCCGGATAATGATTGAATAAAACATCCTCCGCCCTGTCTGCCCAAACCGGATCCATATCCATTTCCCCCAGATAACAGAAACTTCTCAAAAGTTCAGAAAAAGTACAGCTTTCCATACCGTATCTGGGATCGGTACAGTTTTTACGGATATTTTCATCCGCGCAGAAACTGCCTCTGGGGACAGTCCCCCAGACCATCATGTGCTGATCGTACCAGTAACAGGCGGAATCATGCAGGTATTTTTCATGGGCAAGGCGGCTGTAATAGGTGGAATAGGCAAACTGCTGGGCAAAATTTACCGTGTGGATATTCATAAATTCCGATGCTGCACCATGCCATTTGCGGTAAAAACGGTGGACAAGGGGAAACAAGGCATGATCTCCCGTTGCCTCAATGACCCGGTAAATGGCAGGAAGGATGTCGCAGGAGCGGGGATGCTGGATGGAGGGAAGCCAGGAAAATCCTTTCCCCGGTTTTTTTGCCGGAATAAATTCTTCATCGGGAATGGCCAGACAGAAATAAAAAAATCTGTGCAGCATATCCAGATATACTTCCTCCTTTGTATATTCATACCAGGAAAGAACGGCTTCACACATTACCATACCCGGCCAGAGATCAAGCATGGTTGCTTTCTCTTCGGGATCGTCGGAGTGAAAATATTTCAGACTCTGTGGCCCGAACCAGCCATCTTCTTCCCTGCTTTCCAGCAGTTTTTTCATGTATTTTTCCACCACAGCAAGAGTCTGTTCATCCTGTGTATAAATGGCAAGAAGAACCAGTGTCCTTAAATAATATGCCTGTTCTTCCCAGGGGCGGTCGGTATTGTTCCAGGAACCGATAAAAATCTTTTCCGGATTCAACCATCCGTTGGTTTCCTGCAAAAAAGCTCCTGTTTTCCAGAGTTGACCGGGCAATCCCTGCAAAGCGATCTGCATCTGCCGTTCCAGCCAGCCGGAAGGGTGTATTGCTCCGGCAGGAAGTTTTTTCATGGCAAGAGGAGTCAATCCCTCTTCCGGAAACTCCTGTTCTGATTTTTCCACGATATATGTTTTCATACGTTCCTCAAATTGTAAACAAATCAGTATTTATATCTCATCCAGACAGCCATATTGCTTTCTCCCCGGTTCTGCCATAAAGCATAAGGAACAGCAAGGAAAGAAATTTCTTCCAATGTACCGGGGTCATCGGTATAGAGAGAGTCATTCTCTCTTTTTTCCCGGTATGCTTTTCCGGTGATGGCAATTCCTTTCACATTTTCCGGGAAAGACGCCGGAAGGGGAGCAAGGGAAAGAGGAATATCCCGCCGCAATACGATTTCCCTTACAGGACACTTTTGATCGATCTCTTCCAGGGCATAAATGACCGGCCCCCGTACAATGGCAGTTCTTCCGCAGTTTCCTGTAATACGGCTGTCTGCATAAATCAATTTTGGCGGCATATCCAGAAATAGTTCCACTTTGTCGCCTTTTTTCCATTCTCTTTTTATCACAGGGGAATCCAGTTTTGTTCCGTTAAGTTTCACCTCATATTTGCTGCACCATGAAGGTATCCGCATATTCAAAGTAAATTCCCCGTCGGAATCTATCCTTACACCGATATTGCCGTCATAAGGGTAATTGCCTTCCACTATAAGAAGGATCTTCTGATTTCCGCAGGAAAGATCCGCACAACAGGCAACTGGGATATTGAGATAAATAGTATTTTTTTCTTCATCTGCGGCAAAGAGAAATTTCCCGATCTGCGGGATGAAACGGGCGTAGGAAGTGGGACAGCAGGAACAGGAAAACCATTTCTGTCTTGTTTTTGCTCCGGAATTATAAACCTGCAGGTTTTCATCCACTTCCAGATAGTTTGTATAGAAAAATTCATCGCCATTCAAACTGATGCCGGAAAGGATCCCGTTATACAGACATTTTTCCAGAATATCCATATATTTGTTTTCTTTTGTAAGGAGGAACATTCTGCCGGCAAAGAGAGCCAGACCCATTGCCGCACAACTTTCCGCATACATGAGAGAACCGTTGGTCAGATCGTAGGAACATGTGAAACTTTCCGCATTGAAACTTGAACCGATCCCGCCGGTAATATACATCTTCTTATTTGTAATATCTTCAAACAATCTTTCACATACCTTGAAAAGTTCTGTATCATTATCCAGTTCCGCCAGATCCGCCATACCGCAGAGCAGATAGACCATTCTTACCGCGTGTCCGTAAACTTCTTTCAACTCCCGGACAGGTTCAATTGCCTGAAAGTTGCGGTAAACGATCATATTACGCAATGATCCTTCCTCAAGAAAATAGTTGGGTTCACTTCCCCTGTCATTGATAAAGTACCGCAGAAGATCTTTATATTCCTCTTTTCCTGTTACTTTATACATTTTTGCAAGAGCAAGTTCGATTTCCTCATGTCCGGGCCAGCCCCGTTTTTTGCCTTCCTCCTTTCCGAAATATCCGGCAATATAATCCGCATACCGGCAGAGGCAGTCCAGCAGTTTTGTTTTTCCCAGTTCCTCATATCCGGCAACTGCCGCTTCCATAAGGTGTCCGGCACAGTAAAGTTCATGGTTCAATGTAAGATTAGCAAATCTTTTTTCCGGTTCAAGAGTGGTAACACAACTATTTAAATACCCGTCCTCCTGCTGGGCGGAACAGATTTTTTCCACCCAGTTGTCATAGAGTTTTTCCAGTTCGCTGTCTTCACAGAGAGCAAGAGAATAAGCGATCCCCTCCATTACCTTTGCCACATCCGAATCCCAGTAATAATGGGGTTTCTTTTCCATGCCTTCTTTCCAGGAAAGGGAAAAGGCATCGATCCTGCCGGTTTCTTCTGTTTTGGCGATAACAGAAGGGAGAGTGACTTTTCTCAACTGTTCCTGCCTGTAAGAAAATACCGGATCATCAAGGCGGATAGATTTCAATTTTGCAAAAGATATTTTTTTCATAAGGATACTCCCTGTTTTTACAATATTTTTCCAGCATAATTTAATATATTTGCCTGTTTCACATTTGCAAATACAGTAAATATGGAATATCTTATAGAAAAAGTGGAGAAAATCGTATGTTATATCAAATTTATAATGCGGGAAAGTTTATTTCCAGAGGAATGGGAAAACATATTACAAGGGTCATAGACAGTGACGAACTTATCTATGTTCTGCGGGGGACATTGCACATGTTTGAGGAAGACTCTTCCTTTACCCTTACTGCCGGAAGTTTTCTTTTCCTGCGGAAGGGCAGAAAACACGGCGGAACCGCCCCCTATCCCAAAGATTTGATTTTCTTCTGGCTGCACTTTCAGGATATGGACAACTTTCTGGATACTTTGCCCCGGACAGGGCAATGTAAAGAGGATTCCTTTTTAAGCACTTATCTGCAAAATTTTCTTGTGGAACAAAGCCGGAGAAATATTGACCGGAAGATCCTGGATCTTCTTTTTTTACTGATCATTCAGGAAATAAGGAGGGCCGCCGAACGGGAGGAAACAGAAAAAAATCCCACAGTGACCCCTCTTGCCGGTGCTGCAAAGGAATATTTGCTTCTTCACTATAAAGAAGATGATCTTTCTTTATCTTCCGCGGCAGAAAATCTCCATTGCAATACAGAATATCTGGGACGGATCTTCCACAGTTCTTTCGGCAAATCTTTCAGCAGTATGCTTAATGATAAAAGAATGCAGTATGCTTCTTTTCTTTTGCGGGAAAGCAGTATGAGTATCAAAGAAATCGCTCTTGCCTGCGGATTCCGTGATCCGGGGTATTTTCACCGTAAATTTCATCTGTATTACGCTTTATCCCCCTCAAAATACCGTTCCGGACATTTGCCCGGACATAAAAACTGCTGATAGGGTTTTTACAAAAAAATACCTGCTGCAAATGTAAAAAACTGCAACAGGTATTTTCGGGATAAAACAAAATTTTCTTACGGTTCCCGTGCTGTTTCATCCAATGCTTTCAGCAGGGGATAAAGCAGATATTCAATGACCCTTCGGCGGTCACACTTGATCTCGCACATACTTTCCATACCGGGGATCAGACGGAAATCTGTTTTTACGCCCCGCAATTTGCCGCTGACCACCAAACGGGCACGGTAATATTTCATGGTAGCACCGCCCACAGGTTTTTCCAGAGTATCTTCGGAAATATTCCGTACCACCCCGTCAAGCGTACCATATTTCTGGAATGGATAGGCTGTAAGTTTGATCCTTGCGGAAGCTCCCACTTTCACTTTACCGATATTTTCCGGCAGGATCTCTGCTTCCAGTTCCAGATTGCCGTCCAGCGGGATAAGGGTAATGAGTGCTTCCGCCTCCCGGACTGCTGAACCCGGAGAGAAGGAGGCGATTTCATGGACTACCGCATTACAGGGCGCACGCAAATATACATATTCGATCAACTGGGCGATCTTCTCATAGGATTTTCTTGTACTGGTGAGGTTTCTGTCCACGGTGATCATATCTTCGGAGATTTTGTTTCTCCATTCCTGGATAAAGGAGTTCTTTTCCGCCAGTGTGGAACCGCGTCTGTGATCCAGTTCCAGAAGGTCATTGGCAAGCTGATCCACTGTGGCTTCCATCTCCATACGGCTGATGGACATTTGCAGAAGTTCTTTTAAGGAGGCGGCATTTTTCTGATGCAGTTTTTTGAACATATCTTCCAGTTTCTGCACAGCATTGAGTCGCTCTTTCTGTTTATTGAGATTGTCCTCTTTTGTCTTTTTGGAAGCAAGGATCTGCATAAGGGCTTCATCAAAATATTTGATCCTCTCCTTATAATATTCCTGCCGCTGTTTGTAAATGGCAAACTGCCAGCGTTCAAACTGTTCTTTGCCCCCCTGATAGGGTTTGAACTGGAATTCCGCCTGCAATCTCGCTCTCTGGGCTTCCAGCGCATTGATCTCATTTTTCAATCTTTCCGATTCCGCAGTATTGATGGCAGGATCAAAGGTGATAAGGATCTGATCTTTCTGCACCACATCGCCGATCTTTACATTGATTTCTTTGATGACGGATCTTTCCAGAGGCTTCATGACAATGGTAGGCAAGTCTGTAACAAGTTTTCCCGTTCCCCTTACAACTACATCCGTTTTCGCCCAGATGGACCAGATAAGTGCCACCAGAAGAACCGCAAAGGGAAACCATACGCAAAAGCGGATGGCAAAGGGCAGTTTCTGGTTTTTGATCTCCAGGGCATCCGGTTGGAATTCCACGATTTTTTCCGGTACATTATTATTGTTCAGTAAAGTTTTATCAGACATGATCATTCCTCCTCCACACTCATTTGCTGCTTCCAGAATTCATGGTAGATGCCGGGGGCATTCACCAGTTCCTTATGGGTTCCTGCCGCACTTATTCTGCCGCTGTCCAGTACGATGATATTATCTGCGTGACTGATAATGGAAAGGCGGTGGGAGACGATAAGAACGGTTCTGCCTTTGGCGATCCCTTTCAGATTGCGCCGGATGACCTCTTCACTTTCCGGGTCAAGGGCACTGGTTGCTTCGTCGAAAATAAGGATTGGTGGATTGGTGAGAAGCGCACGGGCAATGGCGAGCCGCTGTTTCTGACCTCCGGAAAGGTTGGAGGCATTTTCTTCCAATACTGTATCGTAACCTCTGGGAAGTTTCTGGATAAACTCGTCTGCGCCGGAAAGTTTACAGGCATAAATGATCTCTTCAAGAGAGGCATTCTGTTTGGGCAGCGCAATATTTGCTCTCACTGTCCCGCTGAAAAAGTAATTTTCCTGCAGTACTACACCGATATTTCTTCTCAAATGGGCTTTATCCAGTTCCCGTATGTCTATTCCGTCGATCTTGATGATCCCCTGGGGAACATTGTAAAGACCCTGCAGAAGTTTGGTGATGGTGGTTTTACCTGAACCGGATCTTCCCACAAGTCCGATGGTTTCTCCGGGCATGACTTTAAGATTGAAATCCTGAATGACCATCGGCAGATCCTGTTTGTAGCGGAAAGAGATATTATCAAAGGTGATCTCTCCTTTCAACGCATTGCGTACTCCTCCGCCGGCAGGTTCCGGGGGGGTATTCATAACGATCCCCAGCATTTTTACAGAAAGGGCGATCTGCTGATATTCATGGATAAGTCCCACCATTTTTACCAGAGGACCAGTTACTCTGTTGGCAAGCATCTGGAAAGCAATAAGTGCGCCGATGGTGATGATATGATCGAAGACCAGATGGGCTCCAACCCAGATCACGCAGATTGTCATCATCATTTCCAGCATTTGACTTATACTCTGGGCTGTCATGGAGATTTTGCCTACTTTGAAATAGGATTTGATGGCGTAGGCAGTGGAGTCATCCCAGATCTTCTTTTCCACAGGTTCCAGCGCAAGGGATTTGACAGTTTTGATCCCGTGGATGGATTCCACAAGCATACTCTGTCTCTTCCCCTCTGCCTGATAAAGTTCATCCAGACGCCTCTGGAAAGGCTTGATGAGACAGGCAATCACAAGTGCCATGAGTAAAGAAAAGCCCAGCACGATCCCGGTAAGAATGGGACTGTAAAAAAGCAGAAAGGGAATAAAAATACACAAGGCAAAAACATCAAGGATGGTAAAGAAGAGATTTCCGGAAAGAAACCCCCGGATCTTTTCTGTCTGCTGCATGTGTTTGAGCAGGACTCCCGAGGGGACACGGTCGAAAAAGTCCACCGGAAGACGCATAAGGTGCGTAAAGGTCTTTGTTGCTGTGGAAATATCGATTTTATTTGTGGCAAAAAGCAGAAGATAACTTCTTACATAGGTGACAAGGGCATTGAAAAGAATGGCAATAAGGATCCCCACACCTATAACATTGAGAGTGTTGTATGCCTGGTTGACCAATACTTTATCCACAACGATCTGGAAAAAAAGCGGTACGATAAGAGAAAAAACTGTAAGCATGACCACCATAAGGGCGATCTGTCCGAAGATCCCTTTATTTTTGATAAATTCCGGAATGAACCACCGGAGACTGAACGGCTGATCCTCATCAGAAAGCGCATAGGCCTTTTTGAGAAGAATGAATTCTCCGGAATATTCTGCTTCATACTCTTCTCTGGAAAGAAATACGAATTTTACCGGCATACTGTATTGCGGGGATTGCGGATCGAGCAGAACGATTTTTTCTGTACCTCCGGACTCCTGTTTCATTCCGCAGAGAACGGCAAATTTTCCGCTTTTCTTCCGGGCAATACAGGGAAATACCGTGGAACTTTTTTTCAGTTCTTCCCAGGATAAAGAAAGTTTTTTTGCCTTGAAGCCATACCGGGAAACGATCTCAAAGAAAAGAGAATCCTTCACCTCTTCTTCCCCTACGGCATATTCGTGCATGATCTCCCTTATATCTGTCTGGGTATTGTGATGGCGGGCGATCTGCACAAAAGAGGTGAGGCGGGTCTGTTTTTTTGCATCCACCTGGGCAAGATTGCGGAAAATAAGCCCGTTGCCTGTAAGAGAATTTTTGAATTCTTCCACCGGAACTTGTTTTACCGCCATTTCCTTTGCCGGATCGACACAGCCGACTTTTCCACCATCTTCTTTTAAAGCGGCAGAATTAAGCAGAAGTACCCATGTGCCAGCCTTGTTTTCCAGTATGGCGGGCCCGTTATAGAGAGCGAAAACTTCCATAGAATGGATCTTTTCCGGCGCAAGTCTCTGGGCGGCGGAAAGACTTTCCAGTATCTCCAAAGGATTCTCTCGGTAATTTTTTATCACATCGGCAGTCATAAGGGAGGCAAAATTTACATTTCTCCTTACCTGCTGGAACAGAATCTGCAAACAGTGCAGACCGCTTTTTTCCATCATTGGCTTATCCATAAAATATCCTTGTCCGTTTGTTAAAAAACTATTATTAATATATTACACCAATAATGAAGATTTTGCAAGTGTGTATGGGATTTACAAATCAAAATATTCCTGCATATTCCGGGAAAATTCCGCTATATCATCAAAAAGGAAATCCGCTTTGTTGTCATAAGAGGTTTTCTGGGCATTGACGATAACAAGTTTTTTATCATGGACTTTTGCTTCCCCGGGAAGCCCTGCAACCGGATAGACCGTCAGACTGCTGCCCAGAACCAGAACAAGATCACTTGTCCGGCAATCATGGAATGCCTTTGCCAGATCTTCTTCATCCAGGCCCTCTCCGAAAAAAACAACTTCCGGCTTGATGAGACTGTAACATTTTCTGCACCGGGGGATCTCATTTTTTTCAGCGATCTGCCGGACAAAATCTGTTTCGTAATATGTATGGCAAAGGGTGCAGTAGTGTTCTGTAAGCGTTCCATGCAGTTCTACGATTTCTTTCCCGTCTGCTTTGGTGTGCAATGCGTCGATATTCTGGGTATAGATCGTTCCGCAAAGTCCTTTTTGCTGCATTTTTGCAAGAGCAAGATGGGCAATGGAAGGGGATTTATCCAGCATGGGATAAAGATATTCTTTCGCATAATGAAAAAAAACTTCCGGGCGTTCATGGAAAAAATCAATATCAAAGATCTTTTCTTTTTTCACTCCGTAAAGAAAATCCCCGTTGGAATAAAAACCATTTTCCCCGCGGAAATCGGCTATTCCGGAAAGTGTGGATACTCCCGCTCCGGTGAGAACGGTAACTTTTTTTGCTTTGGCGATCTCATCAAAACATTTTAAATATTTTTCGTCCATAATACTATGTAAATCTTTCTTTTTTTGAGGCTTCGCAAGTAAAGTAGCATAAAATATCTCTTTTACAAGGGGAAAAAATACAGGAAACCTTGAAAAAAAATGGTATAGTTGTATAGTATATCCCTGTTGGAATGAAAATACTTGGGTGAGAAAGGAGTTTGATTTGAAAAAGGAAACGGAAAAAAGTATTCTGCTGCGGAACAGGATCAGTGGGGAAATTCAGAAAGAAACGGTTTTCGGAGATAAAGTATTGCGTTTTTTCTATGAGACGCTTTTGGGGAGAGGTTTCTGGGGATTGTTTTTCAACTCATCCTGTTTGTCCCGTCTTTTCGGAATGTATTATGATTCCGGTTTTTCCCGGAAAAGTATTGCTTCTCTTGCTGCTATTGATGGGTGTAATGCAGAGGAAGCCGCTTTGCCGTTGAATGAATATACTTCATTCAATGCTTTTTTTACAAGGAAATTGAAAGAGGGGAGCCGTCCTTTTGATGCAGATAAAGAGATCCTTTCCTCCCCCTCTGACGGCAGAATATTTGTATATGAAAATTTGCGGGGTAATGATCCCATACCGGTAAAAGGGGCGGAAAAGACCTTGCAGGAACTCTGTTGCGGTCTTTTGCCTGAAAATAAAAGCTTTGCCGTTGCGGTAGTGCGTCTTGCCCCGGTGGATTATCACCGGTATCATTTTCCCTGTGCGTGTGAACAAAAAAGTGCCCCTGTGGTCATACGGGGCAAATATCATTCTGTAAATCCTGTTGCATTAAAAAGGCGACCGGATCTTTTTGTGGAAAATACCCGTCAGATCACCATATTGGAGTCAGCGGAATTCGGCAGATTTTATTTTCTGGAAGTTGGCGCATTTGGAGTAGGTTCCATTGTACAGAGTTCTGAACCCGGCAGACATGAAAAATTATCAGAAAAAGGGTATTTCAAGTTTGGCGGTTCTACGGTCATTCTGATTTTTGAAGATGAAAAGCTCCAATGGGATGCGGATCTCACAGAAAGCACAGTTAAAGGGATAGAAAGTCTTGTTCAGTGCGGGATGAGTATTGGAAAAATAAAGAAATGAGTTAAAAAATTTCTTTTTTGGTATTTTTATGGAATATTTTTGAGAAAAGAAGTTTTTTTTGCTTGAAAAAATCTCCAAAGGGGATATATTAAGATATATTCAATTTTGACGGGCAATTAGCTCAGTTGGTTAGAGCGTCACGTTTACACCGTGAATGTCGGGGGTTCTAGTCCCTCATTGCCCACCATAAAAAATTTATGCCGCTCATTCGAGCGGCTTTTATTTTTTATGGTGAATGAAGCCTGAAAAGGCTTTGCTTCATGCACCGCAGGTGCGCTTCATGGCACACGGTGCCGCTTCATACTTTTGTGTGCTTGACACGCCAGAGGCGTGCAAGACACAAAGTGCTTCATAAAAGCCTGACGATGA
>JAGBXB010000080.1 GCA_017629515.1 Lentisphaeria bacterium
GGTACGGTCCCTTACAGGTCCCTACCCGCCGGGCGATGTTCCTGCGGGGCTTTCAGCCCCTTCTGCCCTTTCAGGGCTGGTTTTTGTAATCGCCCCGTGGGCTTACAGCGTCCCGTTTCCCCGTGGCTTTTTCCCTCGTTCCCCCGGGACTTGAATATCGCTTTGCCTGTTCTGCACCGGCTATCTGTAAAAGGGGGGGGCTTCATCTCACCTTTTTTGTGGGTTTGCAACAGCCCCTTTTGTTTATTTATTGTTCCTCACATGGATAAAGAAATTTATGCAAAAGCAAAACTCCATCGGTAAAACGGGGGCCGGGGCGTAAAAGAAGGTCTTCGGCAATATGGGTAACGACATTGCCTTTTTGCCATGCGGAAAGAGAGTTCCAGGGATAACGGGAGGAGAGAATGCGCTGTTTTTTCTCATGCAGACCTGGGAAAATAATGACTTGCGGCTGATGTTTTATTATCCATTCCGGAGAACATTTGAAATAGTCGCTTCTGATATTTTCTGCAAGATTGATCCCGCCTGCATACCGGATCATGCTGTCCGGAAAGGATTTCTGCCCTGCCGCCATGACAGGGGAATCCCAAACCAGCCACAAAACTTTTTTCTTCTGCAGTTTTTTTGTCTTTTCTTCCAGAGAGGAAAGAATCTTTTTTACTCTGTTGATTTCCTTTGCTGCTTCTTTTTCTTTTTTCAGGATCTTTCCAATATGATCCACCCAGTAAAAGTAATCTTCCGCATTGCTGCTTTGCTTCATCGTACATTTTATTCCTGCGGAATTTAATTTTTTGATGATGACAGGATTGATCAGATCATTTGTAAGAAGATAATGGGGACGCAACGCAAGGAGTTTTTCCAGATACGGTTTGGCAAAATCCCCCGCAACAGGGATATTTTTCACACTCCGGGGATAATCACAGGCGGAAGAGCGTCCGACGAGAAACTTTTCCCCGCCGAGATGGCAAATGATTTCAGTAACAGCCGGGGAAAGGGAGACTATACGGACAGAGTCCTCCCCCTTTACACAAAGGGGGAAGGAAAGCGCGAGTAATAAAAGAAAAATATTTTTCAACATTTTTACAGTTCCGGATCGTAATATTTCTGCTCAAAGAAGCCCAGACGCTTTCCGCCGTCACCTGTAAGAGAAATTTTTATCCCCTTTTTCTCTATGCTTTCCACATGACCATCCACCATACCTGCGGCGGCACGTTTGCTGTGACGGAAGTCGATGGTACCGGCAGAGATCAAACTGTTATTGGCTGTGCCGCCCCGTCCTTCAGGGGCACGGGCAAAGTCGGCAGGCTCATATTTTGTACCGTTGAGGTAGGCGCAATCTGCGGTAATGAAAACATCACTTGTCCTTTTGATCGCACTGATCTTGTACCCGTCCCATGCTTTACTTGCACCGCCGTAATTGATCTCCGGCCCCAGAAATTCATTGTAGCCGTAGCCTACAAATTTTGCATCATAGGCAGTTGCTGAATCGGCAAATGTGGGGCATTGATAAATTTTGGAATTACTGGCATTGAGGTTCAAAGAAAGGGTATCAGCAAGAATTCCCGGCTGATTTTTGTTCCAGGAGGAATCCATCCCCACATTCCAGTAAAGACTGCCGCCATCATAGGAAACGCAGAAATAGCCTTTGGAGGTATCTGTATAACTTAAATGCAGAAGCGTTACCTGCCTTTGATTGTTTACGCAGGAGATCGCTCTTGCCTTTTCCCTTGCCGCGGACAATGCCGGAAGGAGCATTCCCGCAAGAATGGCAATAATGGCGATAACAACCAATAGTTCAATCAGCGTGAACGCTGATTGAGTGAAGATGTGAAGGTGTGAAGAGCTTTTTTTGCGATTGCCGTTTCCGGCAAGATCACAAAAAAAACGTGAAGTGCGCCCTGACGGGCGTAAGGATGTGCAGTTTTTATGAATTTTTTTGAGGCAATACAACGGTAAAACACCTATTTGACAAATAACACTCACCAATAGTTCGATGAGAGTGAAAAGGTGTACTTTACGGCAATTTTTTTTGCATTTGTGTACAGAGGAGAGACCCGGCAAAGATTTTGCCGCCGACGGAGCGTGAAAAGAGCGCGTAAACATTTGTGTTTTCCTTTCTGTGTCATGCGCACACGATACAGGCAACGCAGAACCTGTATCAAAACATTAAGGATGTTCCAGGATCCGACTATACGGTTGCGCGACAGCTCCGGAATTGCACCGGGATTCACTTAAAACATCCAGCGATATCCTATTAATATACTGTGAAAATTCTTTTCTGTCAAACTTTCCCTTGCATTTTTCTCCCTTTACAAGTATAGTAAATAGTTGCTTTACACAAAAATCCTGAAAGAACAGGAAAAAAAGGAGAAAAAATGAAAACATTTCTTGGGATCGGGCTCGGCCCTATTCAGACCGGTATCTTTGTTTCCGGTGCAAGCAAAGGAAATTTTGACCGTATCGTTATTGCGGAAGTGGATGATTTTGTCCGTAACGGCGTAAACAGTAACGGCGGGAAAATCACCGTCAATATCGCTGCAAAAGACCATGTCTTTCAGGAAGAATACAAAAATATCGAAGTATATTCCCCCATGGATCCCGAAGGAAAGGAAAAACTTATTTCCGCCGCCGCAGAAGCACAGGAAATCGCCACTGCCCTTCCCAGTGTGAAATTTTTCGGTCCCACCGCTGCATGGCTGAAAGAAGGCTTCCGCCGCAATCCTGAAAAAGTACGCTATATCTATACTGCCGAAAATGATAACCACGCCGCAGAAAAACTGGAAGCGGAAATTGCAGAAAAATTCCCCAATACCTACTATCTCAATACCGTGATCGGGAAAATGAGTGACGTTGCCAGAGATGCCGACTGCGCCAGCCGCAACCTTACCGAACTTTTCCCCGGCGCCGGCAGAGCCCACCTTGTGGAAGAATTCAACTGGATCCTTATTTCCGATGCTCCCGGCGTGGCAAACCGCGCCGTAAAGAGTCTCTATGAAAAAACTGACCTCTTCCCCTTTGAATTTGCCAAACTTTATGGTCACAATGCCACCCACTTCCTTATGGCGATCATCGGGGCATCCAAAGGATTGGAAAAAATGTCCGAACTTACCGCCCATCCGGAGATCCTGGCAATCGGACACAAGGCATTTGTGGAAGAATCCGGGGTCGCCCTTTGCAAAAAATATGCCGGTGTGGATGATATGTTTACCGCCGAAGGAATGAAAAATTATGCGGAAGGACTTATTGAAAGAATGCAGAATGTATATCTTTCCGACTCCATTTCCCGCGTGATCCGGGATATCCCCCGGAAACTTTCCTGGGATGACCGTGTGGTGGGGACCATGCGTCTCTGTTTGAGTCAGGGCGTCAAACCCCTCAACTTTGCCAAAGGCGCTTTGTGTGCCGCCCGTGCGGAATTCGGCAACGATGTGGAAGCCATTAAAAACGGACTTGCCGCCAACTGGGAGAAAGACATTACTTCCGGTGAAGCAAAAGAAGTGCTGGATCTTATTCTTTCTGCAGAGATCTGATCCTTTCCTTCTTTATAAATTCAAGGCTGCCGTAACCCCTTATCCGGGAGTATGGCAGCCTTTTTCTGTATGTATGAATAAGGGAATGGAGATCCTGTATAAAAAAATACAGGAAAAGAATTATCCTTTCTTATTCAAGCTCAAAGGTAAAAAAGTTGCGGGCATCATTTTTCCAGGCAAGATGTCTCGTTGAGGGGGAACTGTAAAAAAGCGGGGAAAAGGTTTTTGCCCGTACAGTTTTTCTATCAGGCAGGAATTCCAGAAGCCGCAACCAGCCATCCCCTCCATTGCCGCTGAAACCACCGCCAATGGCCTGGGTATTGAAAACAAGCTGGGAAACACTTTTGCCGGAATCATTTTTATCTGCGGAAAAGCCCACACTTGCCTCCCAGTTATCGGGTTTGCAGACATGTCCGCATATAACAAGACGGATATTTTTGGCTGGTTTTACAAGTTTCTGGAAAATTGCTTCCCCGGCATTGCCCCCTTTCCGGGAAAGAGGATAAGTTTCTTTTTCAATGCGTTTGCCGTTTGCGTACATGTAGGAATGGGTGAGGACGATCCCGATATGATCGGCAAAATAAGGCAGATCGGCGATTTTTTTAGCCCATTTCAAATCTCCGTCCGTGGGGGCAAACTGTAAACTTATGACCAGAAATTTCCTGTTGTCCGGATGAGGGGCAGTAAATTCGTAGGCGGCATTTTCCAGAGTTCTCATGCCAAAAGCATTCGTTCCGCATTCAAAAAGCTGCCGTCTTGTCAATGGATTGCGGGAGGTGGGAAAAAAGGCGGAAAAATGGGAATGGCGGTTTTCCGCACTTCTCATACCGTAATCGTGATTGCCGGTACAGAGAATATAGGGGAGTTCCCCGTCCAGTCTTGTCATGATCCTGGAAAGGGCTTTCCATTGTTCATCGCTGACAAGATCGGTTTTTCTGCCGCTTTTCAGCCAGTTATCGCTTTTTACAACTCTTCCTGTATTATTGAAATACACAAGGTCGCCGGTAAAAAGCACCTGCCGGATATTCATTTCCTCTCTGCGGCGCACGATCCAGGCAAGCATCATATCCAGTATCCCATGATTTTCGATCTGCTTGATGTAGGTCTGTATATCCGGTACAACTACCATCGTCCAGGACTGGGGATTTTCCAGAGCCGGGGCTTTGACGGCTGCTGCCGGAGTTGCCGGAGTTGCCGGAAGGAGTGAAGTCTGGGCGTAAAGTGTATTAGCAAGGAGGATTACGGAAAATACAGGAACAAGAAATATTTTTTTCATGGTGGAAAATTTCCTTTCAAATTATGATTGCAGTAATGTTTATTTTACACCTTTCTTTCTGTATTGTCAAGCGGAAAAGAAAATAAGAAAAAAGAAAAGTATATTTTGGGGTGGAGGAGTTTTGAGAAATTTTGAAATATCTTCAATATATGCAAAATATGCAAAAATATAAATGAAGCGTGCTTTTATGTAAGTTATGGGAAAAGAATGGATTCGTAAATGTGAAAATAATTGTTATTGTAATAAAAGAAATTCAGGAATTTTGAAATGACCTCTATATTTACACAAACAGAAAACGATCCGGGGAGGAAAAAATGGAAAAACTTTTTGATACGGACAAACGGGTGAAATTGGGCGTATGGGGACTTGGCAGAGGGGGAAATCTTGCCAATTATGTAAAAATCATGAATGTGGATATTGTGGCAGGGTGCGATATACATCCGCACATGAGGGAGAATTTTGCAAAAGCTGTTCCGGAGGCATTTGTCACTGCTGATGAAGATGAGTTCCTTGCACAGGATTTTGATGCGGTTCTTATTGCCACCTATTTCGAGGATCACGCAAAACATACCATCAAGGCCCTCAATGCCGGAAAACATGTGATGTGTGAGGTAACGGCCTTTTATACTCCTGCCGAAGGGGTCGCTCTGGTGGAAGCTGTGGAAAAAAGCGGTAAAGTTTACAATCTTTTGGAAAATTATCCCTTTACCAGACAGAATATGTATATCCGCAAACTTTATCAGGAGGGTTTTTTCGGGGAATTTATGTATGCGGAAGCTTCTTACCTGCATGAGTGCCGTTCCCTCTGCTATGCGTACAATGTATCCGGCGGACTTCCTGTTGAACCCGGATGGCATGTCCATTCCTGGCGGTCATATTTAAATTTCCATTACTATAATACCCATTCTCTCGGTCCTCTGATGAATATCACCGGTCTGCGCCCGGTACAGGTTTCCGCTCTCCCCTGTGATGTGATGTTGCCCGGTTTCCTGGGAAAAAAGAAAGGGGGAATATGTCCTGCCATGGTGAAAATGAGTAATGGCGGGCTTCTGCGCAATCTTATGGGGGAGGGAACCGGTGACAGACACAGGGAATTGTGCCTGTGGGGAACAAAAGCATCTGTGGAAAATAATGATTTTGCAATGCACATGCGTCTCGGTGCCTGCGGTGCCGGGATGCGTCTGAAAATGGCTCCCAAATGGGAAAATATGTCCTCTGTAGCAGAAAAAACCGGACATTGCGGAGGGGATTTCTGGGAATTGTATTACTTTATCCGGGAGATCCTCACCGGGGAAAAATCCTACTGGGATATTTACAATGCTTCCGATGTTACTCTTGCAGGGATCATGGCAGTAAGAAGTCAGCAGAAAGGCGGGCTTCTTGTGGATATACCGGATTTCCGTATCAAGGAGGAACGGGATAAATACCGCAATGACCATGGAACGTGTATACCGGACTTTCATCCGGAGCATATTTTCCCCGAAGACCATGATCCTGCCATTACCGGGAATTTTACAAAAGTCATGACAAGATTATATCCCCTCTATTCCCGCAGCGGACTGCCTATGCTCCACATGGCTCTGGATGGAATGAAAATATATGATGAAATCGCCGATAACAACGGCAGGATCCTTGTGATAGCAAAGGTGGGACAGCTTATAAGAGAATTGCCGGAAATAGCCGATGCCTGCCGTGACGCACAGAAAATAGCCGATGCCTATCCTGAATCCCTGCCGGGGAAAATGCTTTACGGCGTTCTCAGTACTCTTGATCTGGATAAGATCTATGATATTGAGGGAACAAGGAAAGAACTGTATAAGTGGCTGGAAAACAGAAAGGTGGAGGCATAAAAACCGGCAGATGCCGGAAATGCCTCCTTTTTCTCTTTTCTCTTTTCTTATTCCAGTTCAGGAAGATTGCTTCCATAATCCCAGACTTTGTTGGAGGGGGTGACCTGGGGTCCGGTGGGGACTTTGCCGGGAGTTTCCTTTGCAATCATACCGGAAAGTTCCTTTACAATAATGTCTGCGGTTTCCGGAACCGTACTTGTAAAGACCGTGAGACGGCTTTCGTAACCTCCTCCTGTAACAGGATCCAGCACGTCCGCTGTGGGGATGTAGCCGCAGCTGATATTATTGGCAAGAGAACAAACCCATGTAAAGGGGAAAGCGGAGGCTTCTTTAATAGCAAGACCTATTCCGCAGAAGGCTTCCCCGGGGAGAGAAACGATGGCAAGAGGACCAAGCTGGAAAAATTGCAGTTCAAGAGGAAGATCTGTGCCGTCGGCTTTCAAAATTTCGGAAAGCACGACCGTTTCTTTGGCAAAATGGAACTGGGTATTTCTTTCCCATTTCAGGACAGTTTCCAGAGCCTTTTCCACTTTTGCCGGAGAGGGGACGCGGCGTTTTACTGTAATGATCTTTGTTTCTGTTTTGACTGTATCAATATCGCCTTTTTTGCTTTTCATCAATACTTTCAAGGCTTCTGCGCCCACGGTGACTCCCACGATTTTGGAATATTTCGGGCCGCTTTCCGTGGGGGAAAGAGATTGATTGTCGATCTGGGTGATGTCTCCGGCTGTTCCGTAAAGGTAAACTACGCCGGAATCCTGCCCCATTACCGATTTGATGGTATTGCGCATGACGCCGGGCCAGTCCGCAGTTGCACCGGTACCGTCACAAGTGCCGTGACAGGAAAAATTGACCATACATCCCAGGAAAGATTCATCACTTTTCCGCCAGAAGCCTACGACTCCGACATTCGTATCAATAGGGGCAAAGGGGGCAACGATATCCGGATTGCATTTGCCCGGATGGGTGGCACGATGACCGTTTTTCATTTTGAACCCCCGGTTGAATGTAACGCCGGAAGCATCTCCCTTTCCGAAAGAAAGTTCCACTTCCTCCATTCTGGACATGGCTTCTTTGATGGCGGTAACGGTCTGATTGACCAGATGGGTGGTGTAATGGGGGTTTCCGCAGACGGATTCTTCCAGAATAAGTTTTCTGGCAAAATCGGAAATATCATCGGGGATTTTTGTCATTCCCATCGGTCCCCCGTAATGGGTATGGGAGGCGGTAAGAAGAATATTGACTCCGGGGAGGGCTTCCCGGACTCTTTCCACCACGCCGTCGCCCAGATAACATATATCCACACCGCCGAAAGCAAGGATGGTATCTTCTTTTTTTACCACAACGACACTTACTTTCAGGGGATCATTGATTTTTTCAATGAAATGTTTATTGTAACTTGCCGGCCGTTCCATACCGTAAGCCGGAGTGATATCACATTCGTAAAAACCTGCTTTGACCATTTTTATCTCCTTGTTTTGAAATAGGGAATCTTTTTCTACTATAATACGGGAAAGAAAAAAAAGCAAAGTTTTTCCGGGAAAAAAGTTGCTTCTTATGATAAAAAAGTTGCGTAAAAAAATATTCCTGTAAAAATGGAACACAGATACCCCTTTATGCAGAGAGTTTTTTTCTATGCCCTTGCGGGGGACATTTATACAGGGGATCAGAGGGATTTTTCCGCAAAAAAAAGGTATTTTATTCTTTTATTTCTTGCAAAAGAGAAAAAATGTGATATGATAGAGAAAAAACTCTTTCATCAAGGTAAAGGTGCAGTAGAATGGATGAAAAAAATATGTGTATGCGTGTTGGGATCATCAGCGATGTGCAGATGAATACTTACGATCAGGATTGGGGCGAACGGAATCTGGAAAAGGCTTTTGGGATGCTTCAAAGCATGAATATCGATTTATTGTTCCATGTGGGGGATCTTGCCAATAATACAGATTTGGAAGTATTTGATAAATATCTTGCCATAAAGAAAAAATATTTTGCAGAAAAAGCTCTTCCGGAGATCTTCTGTACCGGCAACCATGAGTTCTGGACAACAAAAGACCCCGTTTCCGCTATGAAACATCATACCGCGGTATGCGGGAAACTTTCCATGAAAGCGGATAATCCCTGGCATGAGGTTATTCATGGTTTTGATTTTCTTTCTTTAGCCGATGAAAACGCCCCTGCCTACAAAGAGGAATTGCTGGAAAAATTGAAAGTGGAACTGGATAAGGCTGTGGCAAGAGACAGGAAAAAGCCCATATTCCTTTTGACTCATTTCCCGCCGGCAGATACCATGGTCGGCAGTTACGGCTCTTCCGGAAGCGGGAATTTGCGGGATTTACTGAATCAATATCCCCAGGTCATCTCTTTTTCCGGACACACTCATGATCCTCTGGAAAATGAGTGCGCGATCTGGCAGAAAGAGTTTACGGCAATAACCACTTCCACATTAAGTTATGTGTGTTCTTCCGATGAAAAATTTTACAACAGCTGCAATGGTATCCTGCCTTATGCAAGGGAGGGATTGCAGTTTATGATGATGGAACTGTGTGAAAAGAATATCCTTATCCACCGGTATCATGCGGAAGATGAGAGAGAGATCAAAAAGGATGCCGTCTGGAATATCCCCATTCCTTTTGAGAAGGAAAACGCTCCCTATACCTTTGAAAAGCGTTTGGAAAAGGCTGTGCCTCCTGTTTTTCCGGAAAATGCAAAATTATGGATAAGGCCGGATTTCGGATTCCTCTATCTGGTTTTTGAACAGGCGTTCCACAGTGACCATGTGCATAGTTACCTTTTGCGGATCAAAGAAAAAGATCCGCAAAGAAATGTATATACAGATAAAGGGGAATATAAGTATATAGCCCCATTCTACCGGATGAAAGCCAATCAGGGCGGACACATGGTCCTCAAACTTCCCGGAGAAGTTCTGCAAGCAGAAAAAGAGTATCTTTTTGAAGTTGCGGCAAGAGACGATTTCGGTAAGGAAAGCAAATCTTTACAGATCCATTATCTCATGCCGGAACATGTATATAAAGAGGGCAAAATCCTTTATCCGGTGGAATAAAGCTCTTTTTTATTCCTCCCGCCGGAATTTCCTCAAACGCAGGGCATTACTTACCACGGAAACCGAACTGAATGCCATGGCAAGAGAGGCAAAGACCGGAGAAAGAGACCACCCGGTAAGGGGAAAGAATACTCCGGCGGCAAGGGGAATGCAGACAATGTTATAGATAAATGCCCAGAACAGATTTTCTTTGATGATACGCATCGTCGCCCGGCTTAATGCCAGGGCTGTGGCGACACCACGCAGATCATTACGCATCAATACGATATCTGCGCTTTCTATGGCGGCATCCGTTCCGGAGGAGATGGCGATCCCCACATCGGCCTGGGCAAGGGCGGGGGCGTCATTGATCCCGTCGCCGGTCATTGCCACGCACTTGCCCTCTTTCTGCATATCCTGTAAAAGGTGCAGTTTATCTCCGGGCATAAGGTCTGCATAAAAGTCTGTAATGGAAAGTTTTTCCGCTATCGATGCGGCATTGGCTCTGTGATCGCCTGTCAGCATACAGGATCTTATCCCCATTGCCTTTAATCTTTCTATTGCGGAAATGGAATTTTCTTTTACCGGATCATCCACATGGATGAGGGCATGGCATTTTTGGTCAATGGCAAGGTAAATGAGCGTATCGCATCCGGTGTTGTCAAAGGCGGAAGTATTGATATCGTGTTCTTTCATCAAAGAGGCATTGCCCAGAAGAAGAGAGTGTTCTTGAAGCCGGCACCGTATCCCGAAACCGGGAAGTGCCTGAAAGTGCGTGACTTTTTCCAGTTGGAGCATCCTTGTATCCGCCTCCCGGAGAATGGCTTTGCTTATGGTGTGTTCTGAATTTTTTTCAGCGGAGGCGGCAAAGGCAAGAAGTTCATTTTCTGTATAAGGGGAATTTTCATTTCTTTCCATGCCGGCAAATGAGGGCAGTCCTTTTGTCAGAGTGCCGGTTTTGTCAAAAACAGCATAATTGACTTTTGCCGCTTTTTCAAAAGCCTCCCCGTTTTTAATAAGTATCCCCATTTTTGCACCTCTGCCGATACTTACGATCAGGGCTATGGGAGTGGCAAGTCCCAAGGCACAGGGGCAGGCTATGACCAATACGGCAAGCGCAAATTCCAATGCCTTTGCAAAAGAGGCGTCTGCAGCAAAATACCATAAGGAAAAGGTGAGAACAGCAATAAAAATGACCCCCCAGACAAAATAACCGGAAATAATGTCCACCGGTTTGGCAATAGGTGGACGGCTGTTGCGGGCAGTCTGCATCATGCGGATGATACCTGCCACAATAGATTCATTATTGGCTTTTTCCACCTGAAAGATAAAGACGCCGGTTTTATTGACCGTTCCTCCGGTAACAGGGGAAGAAACTCCTTTTTCCACAGGCATACTTTCCCCGGTGAGCATGGATTCATCTACAAGAGTTTCCCCTGAAAGGATTTTGCCGTCTGCCGGAACTCTTTCCCCCGGACGCACCCGGACAAGGTCTCCTTTTTTCAATTTTTCCACAGGTACAAGATTTTCTGTGCCGTCTTCTTTCACGATGTGGGCTGTTTCCGGTGTCAATTTCATCAACTCTCTGATAGCGCGGGAGGCTTTTTTTCTGCTCCTTTCTTCAAGAAATTTGCCAAGAGAAATAAAACAGAGGATCATGGCGGCAGAATCAAAATAGAGTTTTCCCGTCTGACCGCTGCATAAAAGGAAAATACTGTAAATGATACCAGCCGAAGTACATAAGGCGATCAGGGAATCCATATTGGGGGAAAGATGAAAAAGAGTCCGGAAGCCATAGATATAAAACATCCTGCCGCAATAGAGAACAGGCAGAAGCAGCAGAAACTGCAAAAGGGAATTCAGAAGATCCGGAATGGCAAAATAGGGGAGGTGGAAAGTTTTATACATGGAACTGTATGCAAGAAGAAGAGAAAAAATAAGGGAGAAGACAAATTGGAAGAAATACTTTGCGGCATAATTTTCCTCCTCCTTTTCCGGAGTGGAAAAAATTTTCCCCTCGTCTTTGATTTCTTCCGCTGTAAACCCCATAGAGGAGATACATTCCTGAACTTTTTGCACCAGTTCCCTGCCGGACAGGATCTCTTCATCATACTCAATGAGAAGCGTATTTGCTGTCAGATCCACACGGGAGGAAATGATCCCGGCAAGTTTTGCAGTTCTTTTTTCCACATTGGATGCGCATCCGGCACAACGCATCCCTTTCACAATAAAACTTTTTTCATTCATGGCAGATCCCCCCTGTTGCTATTTCCTCTTCCCATAATATAGCATTCCCGGGGGGATTGTCAAGCCTTATTCTGCAGCGGGGATCTTTACAGCAGAGATCCAGTGGATCTCTGCATTGGTTGCTCCAACAAAAATATACCCTTCCTCCCCTTTTTCCAGATCAAAACTGAAAATGTGTTCTTGGACTTTTTCTGTCAGAGGGCTTGTCATCTTTTTCCAGTTCCGGTGGAAAGGTTTTCTGGGGTTTCCGGGAATTCCGGTGGAGGGCATAAGTTCCAGAAGTCCTTTACCGGAAGCGGAAATGGTCACCTGAATACGGCAGGGGGGATTGCCTTTAAGGGTGTGATGACCTGTATCAGAGAGATTCATTCTCTGATACAGTTTGCACCCTTTGAGTTTTGCAATATTTTTTACTTCATTGCCGTTTTTTTTCTGCACAAGGGTAAAATTTTTCTTTGTGGTTACTCTCCATGAAGCAAGATCGCCTTTTTTATCCAGAAGCCGGAAATCACTGTTTTTCAAAGTTTCTTTCCCGCTGATGGTAAGGGTGCGGTAGGAGGGGAAACTGTGGGGGCGTTTTCCGTCGATCCCGCCACGGTCAACGGTGGCAGGTGCTTGCAGATTGCGGATATTCCTCCATACATGGATCTTCCATCTCTGCCCGTTTCTGATCTCTTTGAATCCGGTCATTTCCACAGGAACGGCAAGTTCCACGATATAACGGTCATCATAGACTTTGACGGCCACTTTGCTTCCTGTATTGAAACTTCTGTCCAGCAGTTTTGCGTCATACATTTTTCCCAGAGTATTAATGATGAACTGGTAATACTCTCCGGTGGAACTTTCCCCCAGAAATATTTCCACACTGTCATCATCGCAAATACTGCTTACATCATTTCTTGTTTCTTTTGCCAGAAGTTTTGTCCATGCTTTATCATTCATGCACTCTATACTGATGTAGAAAAACTTTTTGTCATAAAGAACACGCAAGGTGGTGTCTTCGGCCAGTTTATTGCCGGTATAGGGGCTGATGAAACTGTTTACAGTACCGACTTTCTTCCATTGAGGTTCATCAAGTATGCCGTCAATTTTCATACTTTTATCTGCGGGGAGGGCAGGGATGATCCTGTTTGCCGCCTGATTTTTTCTTGCCTCTTCCACTGCTTTCACCCAGTAACGGTTGAAGGCCTCTTTTTCCATCCGGATCCTTGCAAGAAGAAGCGGGTCATTCCCGGCAAGTTTTTCTGCTTCTGCAAGATACTCTTCCATTTTCTTCTGGTTTTCCGGAAGAAGCAGGCAGTATGCTCCTCTGTTGGGGCCGGGATACCAGGCATGACCGGGAGCATTTTCCCAGAGAACTTTTTTCATATTCTGGAATTTCAGCATGGGGGCGGCACTTTTCCCGTAATAACGGCGGAAGACTGTTTCGATGTATTTTTCCACATCTGTACCGGGAGCCCACCACAATTTTGCTTTCACAAGGTAGAAAAGGTTATTATAGAAAAACCGCATTGCGGTAATATGTTCCCTTTCCCCCCAGTCATTGTGTTTGATCCTTACCGGCATATCGGCAGCAAAATTATATTCATGGGGGCAGTAGGGAGTATTGGCGTTTCCGTAATAATCGCAAAGTCCCACTCTGGAAAAAACTTTGCTCCATTGCTGATATTTTTTGTAGTAAGGGGGATTGATGGAACATTTTTTATCATTGACGGGATGGGCGATACATCTGCCGTGAGCGTAATAAATGGCGGCGACTCTGTCATCATACCGGAAAGAGGGATCATTGGGGATGTCCCGGTAATCGGAATAAATATAGATCCACAATTTTGCCTCCGGTACTTTTTTCAGGATATCGGAAGTTATTTCCCTGAAAAAGCGGTGGAAAAGGTGGGATGTGGAAAATTTGCCATTGATCGT
Organism: Lentisphaeria bacterium; assembly: GCA_017629515.1. Taxonomy (GTDB): domain Bacteria; phylum Verrucomicrobiota; class Lentisphaeria; order Victivallales; family UBA1829; genus RGIG5327. Next base: position 13,867 of record JAGBXB010000080.1, read on the forward strand.
GCCGTATTTTCTGCAATTATCACACTGGCACCAGCTTTTGATCACATCGGCACAGGAGATCCCGAAAGTTCCGGAAGGATTCTTTTGCACTATGGAAAGAATATGGTCTGTTACAAGTTTTTTCACATCTGCATTGGAAACACATCTCTGCACCCAGGGGAGTTTCTGTCCCTTTTTCACCTGTTTCTGATAACAGCGGCACTTTACTCTTTTTCCATCAATGAGAGGGAAATATTCCGGGTGACTATCATAAAGTTTGGAGGGGACAGCGGCACAAAGGGTCATGTGGCCGCTTCCGGAAAGTTCTCTGTGGGCGATAACCGCATATTCTTTTGCCTGTTTGCCCCGGGGGAGGGGAAGAAGAAGGTTTCTGTACTGCCATTTGATCATGTCATGTGGTTTCCAGGGAACATCTTTTTTATCATGTCCGGTATAGGCGGCAATGCGGAAGAAGGTAAAGGGGGTATGCAGTTCCTCCACTTTTTCCGGCATGGTGACACGATCTATTTTCAGGAAACTTTCCGCTTGTTTCCACGGATAGAGGAAGGTTAATTCCAGATATTTTTCAATAAAGAAACAGGCTCCGTAAACAAGGGCACGGGGCGTTTTGCCGGCAATCATAAAAGAATTGTTTTTCAAGCGGAAATAAAACGCATCGTCCGAGGGGCATTTCTGCAGTTTTTCCTTTATATCGGAGGCAATGGCATTTTCCGGCATGGAAAGATCGGAAAGAATGATCCTGTAAGGAGCTGCCTTGCAGGACGCATCGGCAGTTTTTACATCCACTGCGGCAACTTTGCTGAAAAATTCCTGCAATTCCTCTTTGGCGATCTTCTGCTGTTGCGTGATCTTTTTCCCCGGAAGAACGATCACCGGAGCAATTTTCCCTTTTTGTGCAAAAATGATCTCTTTACCCGCAAGGGAAAAAGTAAAGAGAACAAGAAGCAGGGAAGTAAAGAAAAATCTTTTTTTCATTGTATGTACCTTTCCTTTTTATTGATTTAATCGGGGTATCCGGCGATCTGGGGGGATCCGCTTGAGGGATAATATTCCCAGTGGGCGGTCAGTCTGCCGTAAGTACCGGCGCTCTGTCTGCCGAATTCACTTCGGCGCAAGGTCTTCACCGCCATATCCACAAACAGGAGAGAGTGACTTTTCAGATCGTGGGTGAACATAAAGTCATTGGTATCATAGCCGGAAGCACATTGCAGATAGAACAGACGGTCGGGAAGTCTTACTGTACCGGGTTTGAAAAATGTTTTTGTAACAGGATCTATATGCCAGGAATATTTTTTTCTGTTGTGGTCCTGCCGGGGATCGGCAAGCAGTTTGTTGATGCCGAATGTGCACTGTTTTACGCTGATGGTATAACCTCTGCTCTGTAAATTATCGAAAGCATACTGACAGCCCAGAGGACTTTTCAGACCGTTTTTGAAATTGGTTATTCCGGTAAACATCCCCTCTCTCACTGCATGACCCGGATAGGGGGAGAAAAACCAGAACCAGCCCTGTTCCCCCTCGTAATATTTGCTGTACCCGATCCCCCAGTCCTTATAGGAATCTACATAAAGGGTCAGGGCGAGCCCGATTTGTTTGAGTTTGTTGTTGCAGCTTGTTATGCCTGCAAGTTGTTTCGCTTTGTTCAGGGCAGGCAGCAGCATTGCCGCAAGGATGGAGATGATGGCAATAACGACCAGAAGTTCAATGAGTGTAAAACTTTTTTTCATCATTTTTTGCATAATACTTTCCTTTCTCCCGCAGGGATGATTTATTTTGTTTTTTCTTCTGTTTCCTGTGTGATATTGATAGGGCAGGGGGCGTAACCCTGCCAGAATTGTTTCTTCCTGCCGTGATACAGATCCAGAAATATATCCAGAGCGTGTTCTGCAATGCCATTGGCTGTATAGAGGAAACACCCTACAAGTTCCGGATAGGGAACAGAGGAAAGACCCTTATCCACAAAAAGATACGGGAGATCTTTCCTTTCAGGATCTTTCTCAAAAATGGCTCTTGCCGCACCGGAAAAAGTCTGTCCGGAAAGATAAAGGAGGGTATTTTTACTTATGACACCTGTCTGGAAAAGTTTTTTCATTTCCGGATAACCGCTGCCCTCCTCCGCTGAAAGAAACATTTTTTTATCGAAAGGCACTCCATTTTCTTCTGCCGCCTGCCTGATCCCTTCCAGAGTTTCCAACGGGCCCAGATGGATCATATTGCTGAATATCCCGGCAATACCGGTGAAACGGTATTTTTTCAGAAGAGTGGCAAGAGCGTTTTTTGTATTGTTCAATACATCTTTCCCCAGCATATTGCAGGGCTCATCCAGTTTGTAATTGCCCAGAAGAAGATAAAGGAGTTTTTCTTCGTTCAGTTTTTTTACAAGGGCATTATCTATGTAACCGCCCAGAAGAAGGCCGTCCAGTTTGTGGTTGCAGACAAATTGCAGAAGAGAGGCTGCATCATTTTCCAGACCGAAATATAATTCACATTTTTTTTCTTTCGCCTGTTGAAGAAGCAGGGGGTAACTTTCAATAAAGGAATTTTCTTTCAGTGGATTGTTGTAATAAACATAGCCGATCCTTACCGGCGGTTTCCCTGTGGCAAAACCGGGGATGTAGTCATTGATATATACGCCGCTGCCCTTTGCCGACCGCAGAAGATTTTCCCCTTTCAGGATTTTTACAGCAGAGCGTATCACCTGTCTGCCCACCTTGAAATGTGCAGCAAGCAAATACTCCCCTTCCAGTTTGTCCCCCGGTTGAAGTCTGCCGGAAAGGATCTCCTGCCGGAGAATATCCGCAACGCGGGATGAACCGGATGTCCGGCCTCTTATATCCATTGTGACCTCCTTGTATCGGATTGCAAGATGATTGCAATGTTCCCCAGTGTCTGAATAGTTTCCGTCCGGATCTTCAAACGGTCTTTCCCCGTGTTCCCAACCGGGGCAGCACTGCCGAAACCTCTTTACATACCTTTATTTCCGCTCTTTATGCATTAATATAACCAAGTTTAACCACCTTTTCAAGTTTTTTGCAAAAAAAAATGACTGATAGAAATTCTCCTTTCCTTTTTTCAGAAACCTCCGGCAACTCGTATAAGGATTTTTGGAAAAAAAACTTGAAAAACCAGGGTGGGCGTGCTATATTACATGAGCGTTTGAAGGTTCTTTTTCCGGGACCGGAAAGAACCATGAACACCAAAAGAAAGGATAAAAATGACAGCTTCTCAAATGACTATGCTGATGATCCAGGTTTTCGGCGGTCTCGCCATTTTCGTGTACGGGATGAATCTTATGAGTGAGGGTTTGCAGCGTGCAGCCGGTGAAAAAATGAGATCCATTCTGCGGGTCTTTTCCTCCAACCGCCTTATTGCTGTCTTTTCCGGAACGGCTGTAACTGCTGTTGTCCAGTCATCCAGTGCCAGTACCGTTATGGTCATCGGCTTTATCAATGCCGGACTGCTCACCCTCACCCAGGCTATCGGCATCATCTTCGGAGCCAATATCGGTACAACGGTGACTGCCCAGATCATCGCCTTTGATATATCCTGGATCGTCATGCCTGCCATTATCGCAGGGGTGGTGATGAGTTTCTTTGCCAAACAGAGAGTGACCGCATGGGGGTTGGTGCTGCTGGGGTTGGGACTTGTGTTTCTGGGAATGGGGATCATGGGGGATGAATTGAAAGCCCTTGCCACCCAGCCGGCTTTTGTGGATGCGTTCAAGTTTTTCAAGTGTACTCCTGTAAATGGAGTTCTGCCTTTCGGTACTCTTCTGGGGGCTGTCGGGGTGGGTGTCGTCACCACCTGCCTTGTGCAGAGCAGTTCCGCCTGTACCGGTATCATTATTGCACTTGCCGGAAGCGGGGTGCTGGATCTTTATACCTCCATCGCCCTGGTTCTTGGTTCCAATATCGGTACGACAGTGACCGCCCAGCTTGCCGCCATCACCGCCAACCGTGTGGCGAAACAGGCGGCTCTTGCCCATACCCTTTTCAACTTTTTAGGAGTGATCATTGCCATTATTTCCTTCTACTTTGTGGTGGATAATGAGCCTTTCTTCTTCTATATCATCAAGAAAGTTTCCGCAGGCGGGGATCTTCCCAGACAGATCGCCAACGCACATACTATATTCAACGTGGCAACAACGGCCATTCTGCTTCCATTTGTTCCGCTTCTTGCCATTATCTGCGAAAAAGTCCTGCCCATCAAAACAAAGAAAATCAAATATCAGAGATTGGAAGAACATCTTTTGAGTACTCCTTCCATCGCTCTTACCCAGAGTTCCTCCGAATTGCGGCGGATGTTGAAAAAGGCATGGAAAATGGTCAACTGCGCTTTCAATATCTATGACAACAACGATGCGGAAAACCGTCAGATGGTGAAAGAACTGGAAGAACGGGAAAAACGCATAGATGAAAAACAGCGGGATATGACGGAATATTTGCAGAAACTTATGCTCCGGCCTCTGAAACCCCGTCAGGCGGCAATGATCCCTCTGCTCCTGCATTGCACCAACGATGCCGAACGCATTGGTGACCATACTGCCATCATCCGGGAAATGATCGAAAATTTTCTTGCTTCCGAAGGCGTTTTAAGTGAGGAAGCGAAAAAGGAATTTACTCTGATGCGGCAGAAACTTTCCGCACAGGCAGAGTGTGCTTTTTCCCTGCTGAAAAAATATACAGAAGAGGAATACAGACGCTCCTGCGAACTGAAAGCGGAGATCATGGTTCTTGCGGAACAGTATGAAATTATCCACATGAACCGGGTGAAAGAAGGTAAATGTGTACCGGCAAGCGGTCTCTTTTATCTGGAACTTATTTCCGAGATCCGGAAATTATCCCGTCACTTTGCCAATATTACAGACCGTTCCCCCTATATTTCCGCGGAACCGGAACATAAGGACAGTTAAGAACTTACGAGCGTCATACCCCGCTATTGTCAAATGGCGGGATATATTCTTCTGCGGCGGATTCTTCATCCTGAAGGAATCCGTCTTCAATGCCGGACTCCAGAAGGTATTCCTCCACCTCTTCATATTCCTCATCTGTTACACGGCGGTTCAGGAATGGAAAACCGGTAATATTCCCGTGGGGGGTATATTGCCGCATCAGGCTGAAACATACCTCTCCCGGATTGAATGTTTTCGCGACAAAATCAATGACACGCAAAGAATTTTCCAGTTGTCCCGGAAGAAGCAGATGCCGGATGATAACACCTTTTTTCATCATACCCTCCTCATCCATTTCATAGGGACCTGTCTGGCGGAACATTTCCATAATGGCAGTTTTTGCGGTGGAAAAGTAATTGGGGGCGTGACTCAGTTGAACGGCAAGAGTGTCATCGGAATATTTCAGATCAGGCAGATAGATCTGCACTTTCCCATCCAGTCTTCTGATATTTTCCACACAATCATACCCGTTGGTATTGTAAACGACCGGTACGGGAAGATTCTCGTCCAAACTTTCCAGAATGGCACTTGTATAGTGACCGGGGGTGACAAGATTGAGATTATGCGCCCCCTGCGCGATCAATTCTTTATAGATCTCTTTCAGACGGTTTACGGAAACTTCTTTCCCCTTGACCGAATTGCTGATCTCATAGTTCTGACAATAGACACATCTTAAATTGCATCCGCTGAAAAATACCGTTCCCGATCCGTTTTTTCCGGAAATACAGGGCTCTTCCCAGTAATGGAGCGCCGCCCTTGCTATGACCGGATTCTGCGGGGCACGGCAGAAACCGTACCTGCCCTTTTCTGTAAGTGAGTGATCTCTGAATACTCCGCAGGCGCGGATACAATCTTTACATCCATCCATTTCTGATCCTTTTGTTTTCTTTACTATACACCTTTCCCCCGGGAAAGCAAACGGGAAAAATCATTTTCAAAGGGAATTTTATTTGCTTTTACCGGAAATGACTGTATATTATCTGCCGCCGGCTTCCGGAAAATGATAAACTGTCAAATGGAGTAATGAATGTATAACGATATGGAAAATCATACAGGCAGCAATGCTGTGAAAATGCTTTTTGCTGTGATTGCAGTAAACGCCCTTGCTTTTATTCTTTTCCGGGCGAAACCGGAACTGGGCGAGCTCTTTTATTCTTCACTGGATACATTGAAAAATCTGGAATTGTGGAGGCCTTTGACTTCCCTTTTTGTCAATGTGGATGGTTTTATCCTTTTCTTACAGATGATCATGCTCCTTTCTTTCGGAGTGATGGTGGTAAGGAAAATGACCTCCTCCCAGTTTTTTGCTCTTTACCTTGCCGGTGGTATTATCGGCAATCTTCTGGTTTCCCTGATCCATTTCCGTCATGGTTTTACGCCTGTAAGCGGTTGTGAAGGGGCGGTTTACGGTCTTATTTTTGCTTCCGCCATGATCGCACCGGATTTCCAGTGCTATCTGCTTTTCATTCCGTTTCCTGTAAAAATGCGGACTATGGCGATCCTCTTCCTCATTCTGGATCTTGTACTGATGCGGTATCAGGCGGTAGGGGGCGTGATCGGAGCATATCTTTTTATGCGGTTCTTTATGAAAGACCTTGTAAAATGGGATATCCTGGATCATTTTACCGGGAAAAAAGAGAAAAAAGAACAGTATGTTTTTACTTCCAGACCCCCAAAAGAAAGTATTTCTGTAAGCAATGACGGCAAAGTGGATCTTAATAAAGCCGACAGAGTGCTGGAAAAACTTTCCCGGCACGGGATCAATTCTCTTACAGAAGAAGAGATCGCTTTGCTGGAAAAATTGCGTAAAGAGATGAATGACCGTAAGGGACGCTGAAATATATGCCCCAGGCCGGAGAAAAAATTTCTTATATAAAGGAAGCACAATTCCGTGAGTGTGCTTCCGTCCTTGCGGATGCTCTCAAAGCCGTTTATGAAGAACATCAGGCGCTGGATCACTTCCTGAATAAACTTTTCCGCAGCAATCCCAAGTACGGTTCAAAAGACCGCCGCCGTATCGGTGACGCTCTCTTCCGGGTCTTCCGGGACTATGGATTTTTGGAAAAACTGTTGAAAAAAGAAGAGAGAAGTGCGGAAAATCTTCTGATTTATTCTTCTCTCCTTGCCGGAGAAAAAGAGATCCCCGCTTCCCGGCTGGAAAAATGTCCTTTGGGGGAAAAGTTGTTTCTGGAAATAGCCGGAAAAGAAAATTTTTATGCGCGTTTAATAACTTTCGGAAAAGAACTTGTTGCGGAAGATAATCTCCCCCGGTGGCTTCTCCCCTGTTTCCCCTCCTGTGAGGCGGCGCGGGATGTGGCGGATAGTTTATTGGAACGCTCGCCTCTGTGGTTCCGGCTGAACTTTCCCGGAGACGGGAAAAAGACAGAAAAAATCCTCAAGGAATTTGCTGTAAAAGATATTGTTCTCCTGTTTCATCCTTTCAAGAAAGACGCATTCCGTATCGCTGTGGATAAAAAAGTGCAGTTGCAGGAGTTTGTGACTTTCCGGGATGGGCTTTTTGAGATACAGGATCTTTCTTCCCAGTGTATCGGGGCGGGGTATGCCGGCGAGGTCAATAATGAAAAACATTTTTCCATACTCGATTGTTGTGCCGGAGGAGGGGGGAAAACTTTGCAAATGGCTTCTTTTCTCCATGAGACCGGAACGGCAGGAAAAGTTTTTGCCTGGGATATCCGGCGCAATAAACTGGAAGAAACTTTCCGCCGGGGAAAAAAGGCGGGATTGAGAAATATTGCCATATTGGAGTCTTTCCCCGCCGGGAAAAAATTTGATAAAGTACTTGTGGACGCCCCTTGCAGCGGTTCCGGAAGATGGCGGCGTGCTCCGGAACAGCGTTTTCTCCTTACAGAAGAAGAGTTGGAAAAAGTTGTTTCCTCCCAGTTGGAAATATTGGAAAATGCCGCAAAATGTGTAAAAAATGGAGGAGTTCTGGTCTATGGGACATGTTCTGTTTTTTACAGGGAAAATATGGGAAATATAAAAAATTTTCTTGAAAAACATCCGGAATTTACTCTTGAAAAATTTTCTTCCCCGCTTACCGGACTTCTTACTGATGGTACATTATCCATTCTCCCCTCCCACGGGGATTGTGACGGGGCCTTTGTGGCAAGAATGAGACGGATAGGGTAAGAGCATGTTCTTTCCCTTTTTCTGTACGGCCTTTTGAAATTCCCCCTTTTTTCAAACCTTTTTTCGGAAAACATATTTGCAAAAAATAATACAGGGTATATAGTAAAACGCATATTGATTTCAGAGAGGACAATATGGATTCTGATAAAAAATATACCATGGATATGTGTCATGGACCTTTATTCAGCAAGGTGCTGCGTTTTTCCATTCCGCTGATCCTTTCCAACCTTGCCGCATTGCTGTTTCACGCTGTGGATCTTGTCGTGCTCGGGCAGTTTACATCTTCCGATGATATGGCGGCAGTCGGGGCCACATACGGTTTTATTGTGCTTATGCTCAATGTGTTCTGGGGAATTGCCGCAGGGGTGAATGTGCTCACCGCCCGCTATATCGGAGCGAAAGAGCCGGAAAAAGTTGTAAAAACCGTGCATACTTCCATTGCCATTGCTTTTCTTGGCGGTATCATCATGGGGATCATAAGTTTTCTTCTGACCGATTTTGTTCTGCACCTGATGGCAACGCCGGAAAAAATCATGGACAAGGCGAGAGTATATATGCAGATCTCCTGTGCGGGAGTGCCTTTTATCATCTTTTACAGTTTCGGCAGTGCCATCCTCCGGGCGGTGGGGGATACGAAAAGGCCGCTTATTTATATGTGTATAGCAGGCGTTGTCAATGTTCTGCTGAATATGTTCTTTATCCTTGTATTGAAAATGAGTGTTGCCGGAGTCGCCATTGCCACGCAGACAGCCCATTTTATTTCTGCATATCTTGTTATACGGGCATTGGTGAAATCTGACGGGGATTATAAACTGGTGTGGAAAAAGATCCGCATGGACTGGAAAAGCACGAAAGAAATATTGCAGATCGGTATTCCTGCCGGATTCCAGGGGTCTATGTTTACCGTTACCAATATAGGGATACAGGCTACCATCAATACTTTCGGACCGGATGTGATTGCCGGGAATACCGCCGCACTCAATCTGGAAGGGCTTATTTATGCAGTGTGTTATTCCTTCTATCTGGCGTCCATAAGTTTCACCGGTCAGAATCATGGCGGGAAACAGTATAAAAGGATCATCAAAAGTATTTTTATCTGTATTGCTTGTTCTGCGGCAGCAGTGATTTTTTTATCCTGGGGCTTCATCCTTGCCGGAAAACAGCTTCTTGCCATATACAATCCTGAACCGGAAGTCATAAAGTGGGGATTGCTCCGTATGAAAATGGTTTTTTCCCTTTATTTTCTGTGTGCGCTCATGGACATTATTTCCGGTTCATTAAGGGGGCTGGGACACTCGTTGAAGCCTGCCATAGTCATTGTTTTCGGTGTTTGCGTATTCCGCATAGTATGGATCTTCACTGTATTCCGGAAAAGTCCGACTTTGGAAACGCTTTTTACTGCTTACCCTGTCTCCTGGCTTTTGATTTGTATCATCAATGGTGTAATGCTTTATATAATCTGCCGCAGGATGTTGATAAGGGCAAGTAAACGGCAGTTTTGTGAATAAACGTGAGGAAAAAAATAAAAATGAGCGGTGTAAAAAAGTATAAAATGGATATGTGTCACGGGCCTCTTTTCAGTAAGATCGTCCGTCTGGCTGTTCCGTTGGCAATGGCAAATGCCCTTGCATTGATGTTTCATGCTGCCGACTTGATGGTTTTAGGGCATTTTGCCTCCGCTGATGCTATGGCGGCAGTAGGGGCAGCCCCCGCTTTTACAACACTTATGCTGAATCTTTTCTGGGGGATCGGTTCGGGGGTGAATGTACTTGTTGCCCGTTATACCGGGGCGAAAGATAAACTGCATCTGGAAAAAACGATCCATACGGCAATCCTCTTTGCCATTGCCGGAGGGATCGTTCTTGCCGTTGCGGGCTGTTTTATTACGAAGCCGGTCTTGCGTATGATGGAAGTGCCGGAGGGGATCTTTGATAAAGCATGTCTTTATTTATGGATCTGGTGTCTGGGTTCTCCTTTTATGATCCTTTACAGTTTCGGCAGTGCCATTCTCCGGGCGGTGGGGGATACAAAAAGACCGCTCATCTATATGAGTATAGCAGGTGTAGTCAATGTGCTTTTGAATCTTTTTTTCGTCACTGTCTGCAAAATGGATGTGGCGGGGGTCGCCATCGCCACAAAGATCTCCAATGCTCTTTCCGCCATTCTTGTACTTGCCGCGCTTGCCCGCAGTAAGGAGGATTATCAGTTTTTCTGGAAGAAACTTACTTTTTATTTCCCGGTTTTCAAAGAGATGCTGCGTATCGGTATTCCTGCCGGGGTGCAGGGGGCGTTGTTCTCCCTTTCCAATATGATCATTCAGGGGACGATCAACTCTTTCGGTTCTGATGCGATTGCCGGAAGTACAGCGGCATTGAGTCTGGAAGGGATCGTTCACGCCGGGGCAACGGCTTTTGCACTTGCGGCAATGAGTTTTGCCGGACAGAACCACGGGGGAAGACAATATAAGAGGATCATGAAAAGTATCTATATATGTCTGGCGTGTTCCTGCTGTGTAATGGTCATAGGCGGCGGGATCATTCTTTTATTCCATACACAGTTCCTTTCCATTTACAATCCTGATCCGGAGGTCATCAAATGGGGGACGATCCGGCTTTTCTGTCAGTTGACATTTTATCCGCTTCTTGCGATTATGGAAGTGGAAAATTCCGCTTTGCGGGGATTGGGACACTCTTTTTGGCCTATGATCATAACTCTTATGGGGGCGTGTGTTTTCCGGGTGATCTGGGTCTTTACCATTTTCCCGCACTATAAAACGATGTCCAATCTGATGATCTCCTACCCGGTTTCCTGGCTGCTGATCTGTATTGTCAATGGTATATTGCTTATATGGGTCTGCCGCAGGATGTTGATAAGGGCAAGCAAACGGCAGTTCGATGTGCTTACTGTAAAATAAGGTTTTTTATGGAAAAAGAAGAGAGTATATCCTGCCGGGAAAATTGCGGCGCATGTTGTATAGCCCCATCCATCTCTTCCCCCATCCCCGGTATGCCCAACGGGAAAAAAGCCGGGGAAAAATGTATTCACCTTGATGAAAATATGCGTTGCAGAATCTTCCATGATCCTGCAAGACCCAGAGTTTGTGCGTCTCTGAAACCTTCTGTGGAAATGTGCGGTTCCTGCCGTCAGGACGCAATGGATTTTCTGGCGGAACTGGAAGAACTGACCAGACCTGAAAAATAAATATTTTTCTGAAGGGATGAAAGTGCAGAAAAAAACTCCTGAAATAAAGAATACAAAAAAGTTTTTGTAAAAAAAGCCTTTTCCCCCCTTGAACTATTGCTTTTTTACTGTATCTTATTAAAAAAAAGAGAAGGGAGGTATTTATGGACAGAAGAGAATTTCTCAAAAGATGCCTGACTCTTGGAGTTCTGGGCAGTGTGAGCCGTGCGTGTCCCGCTTTTGCCGGATTGGAGACTAAAAAGAAAAACCGGACTTCCGGAAAGGCGAAAAGTGTGATCGAACTGTGGATCTGGGGAGGCCCCAGCCAGTTGGAGGCTTTTGACCCCAAACCGGATCTGCCGAAAGATTACAATGGCGGTTACGGCGATATCCCTACAAGCGTGGATGGAATAAGGATCAGTCACTTTATGCCGGAATTGGCGCGTATTGCCCATAAATATTCCATTATCCGCAGTATGACCCATCCTTATCCGGGCCATGAAACTGCCACCTACCTTATGCAAACCGGCAGAAGTCCCGGAAAAGGCATCACTTATCCGGCTATCGGCGCACTGCTTGCCATGGCAAATGCCGGTAATGTGAAATATAATCTCCCGCCTTATGTTGCCCTTACCGGCAATAAAGGAAGATTTTCCGAGTGCGGGTTTTTAGGGGATAAATATTCCCCCTTTTCCACCGGCGGCAATCCGGGAAGTGAAAGGTTCCTTGTGGACAGTTACACACCTGCGGGGGGAGCCGGGAAAAAAGAGATGATGGAAAAATTCTCTCTGCTGGATACTGTGGATTCTCTGGGCGTGGAGATCCCGGAAAACGGGGAATTGTCCACATTCGATAATGCCGGAAGAGGGGCAAAATCCATTTTGTTCGGTAAAGCGGCAGAAGTCTTTGATCTTACAAAAGAAACAAAGGAGATGCGCCAGCGGTACGGAATGAATAAATTCGGTCAATCCTGTTTGTGCGCCAGACGCCTTGTGGAAGCGGGAGTCCCCTATATCACCATCAATGCTTCCGGCTGGGATACCCATAAAAAACATTTTGAATCTTTGAACAGGATCGCCCCTGAAATGGATAAAGCGGTTGCCGCTCTCATCAGCGATCTGGACGAAAAAGGTCTGCTGGATCAGACCGTTATCTGGTGGACAGGGGAATTCGGGCGTACGCCGAAGATCGATTGGCAGAATCCCTGGCAGGGTGGACGCAATCACCATGCAAAATGTTTCTGCGCCATGGTGGCAGGCGGCGGTTTTGCCGGAGGAAGAGTGGTAGGAAAATCCAATGCCACAACGGACGGCGTTGCGGAACGGCCGGTTTCCCCTGTGGATCTTCTGGGAAGTATTTATGAGATGTGCGGACTTGATCCAAACAGTGACTTCCCCTCCAATCCCATAGGATTGAAAGCCCCCATTCTGCCGGATTCCGATCCGAAGACCCGTTTGAGGGAATTATATCTGTAAAGATCACTGAATAAAAAATCAAATGACCTGCCGCATAATTTTCAAAAGGATGCCGCAGGTCGTTTTTTATTTTTGATTATGATTTCCTTTCCAGGGGATCTGGGCAAGGATGATACCCAGGAGAATAACGGCACAGCCGGCAAATTCTCTTCCGGAAAGTTTTTCATGCAGAAAGAGATATCCTCCTGCGACAGCAAAAACCGATTCCAGACTCATAAGAAGAGTTGCCGTTACCGGATGCAGATATTTCTGTGCCGCGATCTGCAAAGTAAAGGCAATGGCACTTGATCCCAGTCCGCAGAAAAGCCAATAGGGGAGTGCGTGCATAATGCCGGTAAATTCCCATCTTTCCCCGGCTGAAAGAGAGGCAATAAAAGAAAGAAGTGCCGCCGCCATAAATTGCACACAGGAAAGGCGGATACAATCACATTTTGCCGCATAATGATCTATGACCATGATATGGATGGCAAAAAGAAAGGCACATAAAATCACAAAAATCTCTCCTTTGCCGATACTGGTTATCCCGCCGCAGAGAAGATACGTACCGGTAAGAGCGATGATGGAGGCTATATAGAGCGGAAACGGGGTTTTCTTTTTCAGAAGGATCCCCAGAAAAGGAACGATAATGATATAAAGAGCAGTGAGAAATCCGGTTTTCCCCGCAGAAACATATTTGATCCCCAGCTGTTGCGTGAAACTGGCAGTTGTGATCACCGCTCCGCAGAGAAGTCCGCCGATAAGAAGATCTTTTTTTGCCTGTAATGTTACGGCATTGCCCCAGAGTGTCACTTTTTTTTCTTTCACAAGATCAAAAAATGCGATAACAAGACACAATGCTGCCGAACCTGCAATGGAACGCAACGCAACAAACAGCAGGGCATCCACATATTTTGTACTTTCACTTTGTGCGGAAAACGCTGTCCCCCAGATAAGCGTGGCGATCAGCATCCCCGCTCCTGCCCATAATTTTTTCATAAAATATTCTTTCCTTTTTATAAACTTTTCAACTCAATTAATATAACATATAACCTCAAAAACCGCAAGGGGAAAGAAATAAAAAACGGGGATGAAAAATCAGGAAAAACAGGTAAACGGGAAAGGCTCTGAAAGGGGCTGTTGCAAAACCTCAAAAAAGGTGAGATGCAGCCCCTTTTTGAGATAGCCGGTGCAGAACAGGTAAAGCGATATTCAATTCCCAGGGGAACGAGGGAAAATACCATCTGGATACAGATGAAAATGTATAATTAGTGATTATTTTCTGTGAGGGTGTAGAATAACTTTGCAACAGTTTTTTTCCTGCGTCCCTGCGGGACTTTTTTCGTAGGGGGATACATAATATACCCGGGGTTAAAACCCCGTCCCTGGGTTCTTGACGCCCCGATGGGGCTTTTGAGATAGCCGGTGCA
>JAGBXB010000081.1 GCA_017629515.1 Lentisphaeria bacterium
CTCTTCTCCCAATTCGTCTTCCCATTCTTTTATGATACTGTTCCAATCCAGTGGCCCTTCCACAAATTGCCCGTTATGCAGTACCCCGTTTTCCTGGGATGCACAAAAGGCATTTTTCTTTACGGAAGAAAGGGGATAATACGGGCGGGAGGGATAGTAATTGGAGAGTGCGAGAAGATCATAGCCCCGTTCCAGCGCATCATAAAATGCCTGAAGTTTGAACATGTGGGCGTGAACATGATTTGCGGTACGGATCCTGTGGAATTTTTCCCAATCCACATTGGCATAAGGTGTTAAATTACGCATAATTTTCTCCGGTTACTTACATAGTCATCAATTTTTCAGTACGGTATATTCTCTATCTGTCCTTTAAAATGGAAATCCGGCACAGAGTTTCCTCCATGCCGGAATATTTTCTTATTTATGTTTATCTGCAGTGGGCATATAATCATCGGGAGAGGTTACCGGAACGAGAACAACATCATCTATATCCATAGTTCCGGTGATCCTGAACCACAAAGAGAGAACAGGGACAGAAGCTTTGATCGTACCGGAAAGCACTTCCCATTTTCCTTTGGTATCTATTTTCTTTGTGAAGCCTTCCCGCATCTTGTGGCCGAAGAGCCGTGAACAGATTTCCCCTTTACCACGGACTTTTGCAGTAAGGAGAAATTCTCTCTTTTCTTTGTCCACTTTCAAATCCTGCCCGATAAAGGCATTCACACCGGTGACGCGGATAAAATTCTTACCGGCAGCAGCGTCATTACTCAAGACTTCCACTGTTCCGGGATTATAAACCCCGAAACGCCACTCTGCGGGAACGGTTCCGGATTTGAAAATCCAATCTTCTTTCACTTTTGCGGGTTTTACCATTTTGGGCGGTTTGGTCAGAATTTCCATACTGCCATTGCGGACAAAGACCTTTTCCCCGAAAATGATGTTCCGGTAATGGTGCGCCCCGTGGAAAATACCTCCACTCCAGGAACTTGCCTGCATTTTACCATCGGAAGCGACAGCACTTCTTCCCACATTGACTCTCCATTCCTCACCGCCGTACAAACGGGTGAAAGGTTCAACAAGGGGGAAGCGGATCTCCACAGTCCATTTGTCTTTCTCTTCTGCGATACCGTACTGGAAAGGAATGGCTACTTTTTCGTTACGGTTCTGGCTGTTGATGGTAAGGGCGGCAAATTTTTTACCGTTACGGCTTACTCCGAAGTGATAATATCTGTTACGCATGAAGGGGGGAGCAAGGAAGATTTCCACATGACTTCCCCTCATGGCTGCGGGGATCCCGTCTCCCGGTGAGGGGATGGGGTCTTTACCGGGAGCTTTCATACATTCAATGGCAAAGTAGATATTATTATTGTCAAAAACCATTCTTGCCCGAGTTGCAGGCTTTGCAATCTCCTGATGGCGGGTATTGACGATGAACTGCTTGATGATTTCAGCTTTTTTCCAGTCTTCCTCATCCAGTTTTCCATCAATACGGATGGCTTTTGTCCGCATATTCACTTTTGTCTGTGAATGACGGATCGCTTCATAAACTCTGTAAGACCTTACCCAGGATTCATTGAAGAAAAACTCTTCCTGTTTCACTCTTTCCAGATGAATGGGGGAATCTTTTACCAGAAGCTGTGCTTTTTTCAGATAAGAAACAAGTTTGGCTTCCAGACCGGGTTTGTCCAGACATTGAGCCAGAACCATATCATTGGACCCGTATTTCATGTGATTGCCGGGCGCATAGAGAGCTTTTTCCAATTCCGCCCGGTAGGGTTTCATCTCTTTCCATGCTTTGCCGTAGAATGCGGCATTGATTTTTTCCATTTCTTTTTCGGCATCAGCATCTATGTTCCAGGCAAGGAAACCGGTCATATAATGCTGCTGCCAGAGGCTCATCCACATGTGAAGATTGGTAAGACTGTTGAGATGGCCGAAATCGCTGTAAGCGGCTCTGGTAATAAAGCCGAAACCGGCGATCCCCAGACTCTTGTAGTAACGCATATCTTTGATCCATGCCCGTTCCATGGGGAGATAACGGGTACTTCCGGGCATCTGGGTATGGTATTCAAATGTACTGATACTCTTTGTCCGGGCGGCCCAATCCTCAAACATTCTCCGGAACATGGTGGCATTGATGGTACAAGTGGAATCTGTAAGGGGATGGATGTAGCACCGGTAGTGGGGGCAGATCTCCACAAGGACACGGGGATCGGGTTTGATCGTACGGGGCGGGTAACGGAATGTCTGATAGGCAAGGACTTTCATTTTCTGATTGGGATTTTTGTCCGTCAGGATATTCTTTGCCATATAATTAATAAAGTGCCACCAGCGGTCGGCGTGCCGGTTGTCTTTCGGGGCTTTGGGGTCATCCAGTTTCTTACAGTTTTCACATTCGCACCAGATGATATGGTCGTCATTGCAGAATGTCCGGATATTTTCCCTGCCTTTGAACCGTGCAAGGATCGCCTGAATATTTTTCAACATCCGTTCTTTGGTTTCCGGATTGGAGGTACAGGGCTGACAGCAGCCTTTTGCATTGCCGGCCTTTGTGCGTTTGCCGTTTACAAGGCCGAAAAGTTCCGGCTTTGCTTTCATAAGAGCTTCCTGTCTTTCCTGGAAAGTGCCTTTCCCGCTGCCCACAAGGACTTCCGCCAGAACATGTCCGCCGGTAAAGGGAATGGGATCGAGTTTCAGCACATCCGGTTTCTGGTTCACACCGAAAATATGCAGCTGCAAACCATTACGCAGGAACCATTCGTAACAGTGCTGATTATGAAGAGAACCGCCGTTGAGGGTCATTTTACGGAAAGAAAAGGCGGGATTTTTTACAAATGTACCTTCGGGGAAAACAAGATCGGCTCCCGCAGGGATATAATCGCCTTTTCCCTCCGGATGGGGATAAAGGAAAAGGATGCCGTTGCTTTTCAGGATATGATAGACAGCATAAAGGAGAGAACGGGGGCGTGCTCCCCGAATGTGAAGCCCTTTCCCTGCTTGTGCAAAAATAGCAAATCCGTCATCTTTGATGGAGGCATCTTTCTGTGCAAATGCCTTACCGGTATTTTTCAGAGAAAAGGTGATGGGCAGAACCCCTGCGGGGAGTTTTTTTGTGCCATTATAAACAGGAATGGCAGTACCGGTTTTTTTCCGGGCATATCCGGAAAGTTCTTCTGCAGCATACTTTTCTGTGAGAGAAGGATTCTCCGGCAGAACGATCCCGGCAAGACTTTTCCCTCCTTTAATCAGGAAAAGATCTTTGGCGGATACTGAAAAACTTCCCAGAGTAAGGAGGAAGAGAATCAGTACAACAATACTTTTTGGTTTCCTTTTGAGCATAAATGATCTCCTTATTTATTTTATTGCTTTATAAGTAAATATTCTTTTCATTCTTCCTGTCAGTAGTTTATTTTTACGCTTATCTCCGCTACTTCCAGAAGTGCGTCTTTACCTGCAATAAAGTTTGCGCTGTAAATATAAGAGCCATCCTTCACATCAAAAATGAAGGAAAAATCCTGCCATTTTTCAGCAGATACAGGCTTGAAGATCCGCATTTTGGGAGGGATAGCCCCATTGAGGAAAAAGTTGCTTACCCCTTTACCACGGAATTTGCCCTGTACCGTAACTTTCGCACGGAGTTTTTTAAGATTGTAAACACTCTGATAAAGCATACTTCCATTGCTGATGCAAGCATACCCTTTTTTCCCATCACTTATGGCTTTAACACCTTTTCCCTTTACCAGCCAGCCATAGGGGTAAAGTTCATTGCTTCCTTTTTTGGGAACAAGATAACGGAAATTTCCATTGGCAAGACATTCATCTCCGGCAATCATTTCTCTGTAACGGAGATCATAGCAGGCACTGAACGCCCCCTTATCCCCGGCTACAAGGGAATTACCGTGACCGGAATAGACCCCGTGAATCATTCTTTTATCTTTTACAGAAAGGTTATTGTATGCACTGTAAACACTGACAGGAGGACAGACCGTATCAATAAAACCTACTGAAAAAACCACAGGACATTTTATAAGTTTCGCCATGTTTGCGGCATCAAAATAGCGGGCGTTTTCCCGAGCTTTCTCCCTGACCTTTGCGGAAAATCTTTTTGTATTGTCAAAATAGGCAAGCAAGTTGGGATAACCGGGAGTCTGGTTATTTACTTTCCCCTCATGGTCACAACAGGCAGGCCCGCCTGCAAGAGCAAGACTTACATCCTTATCCAGTGCCGCAGCAACGATCGTCTGGCATCCCCCGAAACTCGGCCCGGAAGCAATGAGATCTTTTCCATTCCATTCAGGAAGACTCTTCAAAAAATCAAGGGAACGGACGATACGCAGATAGATGTTGTGAAGAGCGAATTTTTCCCTGTCATCCAGAAAATCCCTGTGGTAGTTGCGGATATCCAGTCTCTTTCTGATATTGTTCTTTTCCGCACCGGTGGGAACATAATTCTTAGTGTCATGGATATTCATGACAAAAGTGATCATATTGCGGTAAACAGCTTCCGTAATGGAGATATTGTGAGGTGCAGCCCCGATGGAACTTGCCCCACCGAAAGTGATCATAACAGGATGACCTTTTTCTTTGACATAAAGAGGAACGGTAAGAATACCCCTTGCAGTAAGGACACCATCGGAAATAGCAACATCATAAAGTTTCACAAGGTGTTTATTTTCATTGGTCACATATTCGGTAGCTTCTCTCATAGTAATGGTTGCCTTTCTGGCACGCATTTTGGCTATTTCCCCTTTCCAGTAAGTTTCAAAATCAGCAGGCATGACCGTTCCAGCCCGGATCTTTTCCGGTTCCACACCGGCACCGGCAAGACGGGTGATGACTTTGTTGTTCTCTTTTGTTTTAAGGGTGAGAAGCACGAATCCGGGACGGTCGAGACTTGTTTCCAAGATCACAGCTTCGGTTCCGGAAGTAATAGATCCTTTCTTGCAAAGCCCGCCGTCACCGGTAATAAGAAAATCAATTTTTTTACCGGGAATGATCTTGCATTGCCTGACGGGAAAATCTGTGGAACGGGAAGCAGGCGGCTGCACATACCAGATTTTGAAACGGATTTTTTCCCCGACCTTGTAAATGGCGGAAGATTTTTCCACATAAGCAATGATCTGTGGCGAAACTTTTTGAGCACTCTGCCCGGCAAGTCCAAAGGAAAATCCGGCAAGCAGAATACAGAACAACAGTAAAAAAGACTTTTTCATTTTTTATCCTTTCATCTATATTTTTTATATTCCCCATTATTTTTTATATTCCACATTCCGGTTGCTTCTGTAATTACTTCAAGAACAACCTCCTGACTTATATTATACATCATAAAGCAGAAAAAGGAATGGATAAAACGAACATAAAATATACCAAAAAAATTTATTTTATCAACGGCATTTCTGACAGGAGCACTGAAAAAAACTGAAAAAAACGCTCAATCATAGGAAATTTTCACAAATTTCATTTAAAGTCTTGCAACATAAAGCCAAAATTCTTATTGAAACAAAAAAATTATCTGTCTTAAAGATGATTTCAAACATTTTTCACAGATATCCTGTTTTTATTAAAAACAGAATTTTTCTCTGTTATTCAGGATTTTCCGGTTTTCAATAAGGGATTTTGTCAGATTTCAGTATTCGAGTTCTTTGTAAAAAATACCGAATCGAAAATAAAAAGACTCACGGAGGTGCGGACAATCATTGCCCGGACAAGGCTTTCAGGTTTATTTACTCAAAAAAAAAGCAAATAAATAATTTTCTTTTTTATATTTTTTATGGGATAACTGTGACAAAAGCCACAGTTATCCCGTTATTTGAACAGAGTATTTTCCTTTATACTTAAAGGATCTCGTCCAGATTTACCATACGGCTCTGACGGCGGCTCATTTCCGCTGCCTGTCCCAGCGCTGTGGCAAGCAAACCATGTTCCGCAGTGGATGTGGAGGAGGCTTCTCCCCGGAGGATCTTGCAGAATGTATCCACAAGTTCAGGATCGGCTCCGCCATGTCCACCACCTTCCAGAGGAAGAATGATGGTTGTGATCTCACCGCCCCAGCGGGGTGTAATGGTGATGCGGCGTTCAGAAAGACTTGCTTCGGCAATGGCTTTATCCCCGTTGATGGTATAAAGACGGTCGCTCTTACTGCCGATAAAGGATTCAAAAAGACTTACTTTCACATTGTTTTCATATTCAAGGATACAAAGTCCGTTATCATGGTTATCCTTATCGGTCATATAGATACAACGGTTTTTGATATATCCGTCTTCTTTCACCGCTTCGGGGCCCCACTGTTCCATTTCCTTATCGGAAAGAAGCCATTTATCCTTGCAAATATCTTTATAATGGCAACTGTTGCAATCCGGCCCGGCGGGAATATTGTTTTCCAGTTCAAAGGGGAGTCCTGCTTCATTCAGCACATTGACAGCTGCAAAGGATGCGATCCTGACAGGTTTGGGGAAACCCAGAAGCCAGTTGAAAATATCAAAGTCATGACTTGCTTTATGGATCCACAATCCCCCGGTCATGGAAAAGAGACGGTTCCAACGTGCCATATAGGTACGGCCGCCATCATAAAATTCCCGGTTTTCAGCGAGAAATACTTTTCCCAGAGTTCCGGAATCAATGATCTCTTTGAGTCTTTTCAACACGGCATGGTGGCGCAGATTGAAACCGATCATAACGGTTTTGCCGACTTTTTTGGCTTTTTCAATGATTTCCTTACCATCTTTTACATTGGTGGCAAGGGGTTTATCAATAAGGACATTCCAGCCCAGTTCCAGGGCAGTCATGGCACAATCATGGTGGCAGGCATCGGGACTGGTGATGATCACGCCATCCAATGTCTCTTTTTTGCTCATTTCTTCCATGCTTGTATAGAAGTTGGGGGTAATTCCCAGGATTTTTGCCGCTCCGCGCATACGCACAGGATTGGGATCGCACAAAGCTGCGATTTCCACATCATTTCTTCCGGAGAGGAGTTGTCCGAAACAGCCGGTTCCGCGGGAACCGGTCCCGATAATAGCAACACGCAATTTTCTATCCATCATGTTATCCTTTTTGTATTGTTGATGTTACATGTTTTAAAAAAATATCCCATTACTATACCCCGTTTTCTGTAAAAATTCAAACGGCAAAGCACAAAAAAAGTTCTTTTTGCCGCATGTTCAGAAAAAGCGGTGAGTAAAAAAATCAATCCAGCAGAATACTTTCCCCCCAGGCAAGGAACTGGGCGCAATTCTTTTCATACGGAAGAGCAAAGGCTCCATACAACTCTTCAAAACATTGTGTTGCAGGCCCGCTGTTCCCCAGTTTTCTGTGGCTGAATTCCCATTCATGGATGGGGATGAAACGGCATTGATATTCCTTATAAAGAGTTTCCACAGGCACGATACTGCCCTTGTAATAGGGAGTAAGGAAAGCATAATCCACTCTTTTGCCCCATTTTTTCACATGCTCTATGCAGGAAACAAATCCTTCATCGTGATATATATCCCCTCTTACAAACACATTTTTATTGTTGGAAAGAGTGAATAAATACATGGCGCAGGGCAATCCCCCATTCACATCCCCCTGCCAGTTCATAAAGATCTTCACATTTTCCCCCCGGAAAGTTTCCGCCTCAACAGCCCCCTTGATCACCCAGCGGCACACAGCCTCACGGGGCATGACCATCAATTTTTTTCTTCTGGCAAAGGCGTCGCAAAGTTCCCCGCAGATATGATCTTCATGGGAGTGGGTATTGTAAAACTCATCGGCAAGATCGGCGATGCGTCTCATTTGAGATGGTTTCAAAACGATTTTGGTTCTGCCGTTTGGCGGGGTGCATCCCCCATTCACATCCACGGCAATGGTTTTTTCAGGGGATTTTATAATGAAACCGGAACTGTATAATTTCCAGAAACGGGGAGTTGTCCCTTTATATGCTTCCACTTCATCCAGAGCCTTATCGACTCTTTTCTGATAAAATTTTCCCAATTCTTCTGTTGTTTCCGAATATGCCTCCCCCAGAAGAGCATCCCACTTCATAAGCAAATTTTCCCGTTCTCCGGAAACAGCAAAAGCAGGTTCATTTTTTTCCAGCTGAACAAATACATTTTTAAGGTCTTTTGTTTTCATTTTTCTCCGTTTTCTTTTTATTTTCCGGAAACAGGAACTATTGTCAAACTTTTTGCAAAATTATGGATCCCGAGAACGATTCCGTCCACGATTTTTTTCCGGTAGGAAGCATCAATAAATCTTTTCTGTTCAGTTTCATTGGTAATGAATCCCATTTCCACCAGAGCGGCGGGGCAGACAGCTTCCCGGATGACTTTATATCTTGCCACTTTCACACCCCGGTCTCCGGCTTTTGTCTGGTTGACAAGAGCTTTCTGTATCTCATAAGCAAGGCGGTAATTATGTCTGTCAAAGGCGTTGCCCGGATCGGGGCTTTTGATATTTGCAGCAATTTTTTTCCCGGTGGATGGCACATTGAAAGGAGTTGCGGCAAAAGTTTCGATACCATTGGCACTTTTGTTGGCGGCGGCGTTGCAGTGCAGGGAAATATAAAGATCCGGCTTTTTCTCTCTGCACAATGCTATTCTCTGATCCAGAGTAAGAGTCTGATCTTTTGACCTTGTCATCATTACCCTGTATCCCAGAGCGGTAAGTCCGGCACGCACCTGAAGTGCGGTCTCCAGATTCATCTGTTTTTCATGGATATTTTTTCCCAATGCACCGTAATCTGTTCCGCCGTGACCGGGATCCAGTAAAATATTTTTCACCTGACGGGCAGCATAAACAGGGCTGTATATGGAAGAAAGGACAATGGAAATATCTTTTTCATGGATAAAATACTGGGTCTTTGCCCGTACCATGGGAGCATAAAGGAAGGAGACCGGCACGTGATTGATGCTTCCAAGTCTTTTTTCATTGTAAAATCTTATACTGCTGTTGGGAGCACGTAATTCCACGCCGTTTTTATAATATTGCATCCGCATCCTGTAATATCGTGCCACATCGTTCAAATAACAGTAGCGTTCATTCCCCACCCGGATCATACGGATCTTTACTGTATTTGCCGCGGTTTTTCTGACAACAGTTCTGCGTACCGGCGCAGCATGCCGGAGAGGAGAAGCATTTACAGAACGCTTTTTTTCAACAGGGCGGGGTTTCTTTGGATAGTTGGCGGTCTGATTTGCTTGCAGATTTCTTGCAGGCAGAGGAGTACTTTTCCTGTAAAATTTTGTTTCCTTATGCGTATCGGTATTGCCGGGATTGCCGCACATATACCGGACACTTGTTTTTCCAGTTCTTTTCGGCTCCGGGGCAAAAGCATTTCCCGGCCCGATCGAGCGTACCGGCATAGGCGGAGGAGTATTCTTTTTCAGTTGTTTCTGCAGTTCCGGACGGTATTTTGCCCTTATAAGCAATGCTTTTTCCCTGGCACTGGTCAAGCGGGGATCTTCCTCTGCGGCAGCAGAAAAAAAGAATACGGAAAAAAAGAACAGAAAGAAAGAGAGAAGCGGAAAAGAAAGCCTTTTTCCCTTTCCCATAAGTTCTCCTCTCATTATATTTTTACACAAATGATCCATTTTTTCTTTTCCCCACACAGGTCTCCATAGCAACTTCAAACATAAAAACAAAGAAAACCGGGGCGGACCACACAGAACCGCACCGGCTTTTCCGGAAACGCATTCACACAAAGGGATCAGGAACGGTCACCAAAGGGCTTGCTGCCGAATTCTCTCCGGGGGCCGCGGAAATTTCTTCTGCGGTCGCCGAATTCACGCCGGGGGCGTTCTTCTCTGGGCTTTGCCTCATTTACTTTCAAAGGTCTGCCGCCCTGGACACTGCCGTTGACCGCTTCAATAGCGGCATTCGCCTGCGCATCATCAGCCATTTCAACAAAACCGAAACCTTTTGCGCGCCCTGTTTCCCGATCGGACACAAGCCGTACACCGGTGACCTCGCCATACTGTGCGAAAATGTTTTTCAGTTCTTCTTCGGTCATGGAATACGGGATGTTTCCAACGTAGATGTTCATATTGACACCATTTCCGGACTATGCCGGTCCTAACTCTACCCTCGTTTTTCTTTTGTTTTTCTATACAAAGGTTTTCCGGCGTTCCAACGGGAGGGTTTTGACCGCAGGATCACGCAGGATATACCTGTTTTTCATTTTCAGGAACATATTTCTGCAATATATTCCTGTGGATGAGAATATAAAATACGCTTCTTACACTGTGATTGCAAGTTGATTTCATCTGTAAAATGCCTTTTTTTTCTTTTTTCTTACTTTTATCTCCCATTTCCGGCGTTTTTTTAAAGAAAGATGAGAAAAACGGAAAGAGAAAAGGAAGAATTTTCAAAACTCTTTTTCAAATATTTGCATTATATTTGCCTGTGTGATATATTAAAGAGGTAAAAGCCCCGCAAGGTACAATATAACAGAAAAGGATGTTTTTATATGGAAAAGAACTGGAAATTGGAAACCATTGCCGTACAGGAAGGTTATACCCCGGAAAACGGTGGCCCCAGAGTAGTACCCATCACCCAGAGTACCACATTCAAATATGATGATGCCCAGAGTGTAGCTGAACTTTTTGACCTGAAACGCGCGGGATTTTTCTATACCCGCCTTGCCAATCCCACAGTGGATTGTTTTGAGAAAAAAATCGCCGCAATGGAAGGGGGAGTTGCCGCAGTAGCCACCACATCCGGTCAGTCTGCCAACGCTCTTGCCATTATGAATATTGCCAGAGCAGGAGATCACATCGTAAGTATTTCCAGTCTTTACGGCGGAACATTCACATTGTTTGCCAGTTCCATGAAGAAAATGGGGATCGAATTTTCTTTCATCTCCCCGGAGGCAAGCGATGAAGAACTGGAAAAAGCCATCCGTCCCAATACAAAAGCCATCTTCGGGGAAACCCTTGCCAATCCCGCACTTATCGTTCTGGATATTGAACGGTATGCCGCTATTGCCCATAAACACGGTCTTCCCCTCATTGTGGATAACACCTTCCCCACTCCTGTTCTCTGCCGTCCCTTTGAATATGGAGCAGATATTGTCACCCACTCCACCACAAAATATATCGACGGACACGCAACAAGTATCGGCGGGATCGTTGTGGAAAAAGGCGGATTTCCCTGGGATAACGGGAAATTCCCGGATCTTGTGGAACCGGATGTGACCTATCACGGCACAAGTTACCTGCGTGACTTCCCCGCCTGCCCCTATTCTGTAAAAATGCGTGTCCAGTGGATCAGAGACCTGGGCAATCCCCAGACTCCTTTCAATGCGTTCCTTTCCATGCTGGGAGCGGAAACTCTGCCTTTGAGAATGGAAAAACACTCTTCCAATGCGCAGAAAATGGCGGAATTCCTTGCCAATCACCCCAAAGTAGGCTGGGTAAACTATCACGGACTTCCCTCCAATGACAATAATCATCTTCTGGCAAAAAAATATCTGCCTGATGGATGCAGCGGCGTTCTCTGCTTCGGCGTAAAAGGCGGAAGTGCCGCAGGGGAAAGAGTCATGAATGCCTTGAAACTTGCGGCGATCTGCGTCCATGTTGCGGATATCCGTACATGCGTTCTGCATCCGGCAAGCATGACCCACAGACAGCTTTCCGAAAAGGAACTTCTTGCCGCAGGGGTTTCACCTGATCTCATCCGTCTTTCTGTCGGGATCGAGCATATTGATGATATTATCGCCGATTTCAGTCAGGCATTGGATAAGGCATAAGTTTATAAAAAAATTCCGCCGGGAGCCTTTCAGGTTTCCCGGCTTTTTGGTTTTAAGGAGAGTATCATGCTTCGCATTCTGTTTTACATCCCGCCTTTTCTGATGAACATTATTACAGGACTCATCTTTTTCGTCCCGGCACGGAGACTTGCCGCCGCCAATGAAAGTGCCGTGGCAGTTGCCGCCGCCATGTCCGCATGGGCGGTAACCTATACCATTACTTCCATTACGCTGGGATTCATCCAGAATAAAAAGAATGCTGTAAAACTTATTCTTCTGGGACAGGCTCTTTCCATCATCGCCCTTTGCGGACTTCTTGCAGTGGAAAATATCAAACTGCAATATTACTGGCTCCTTCTCACTGGATTTTCCACAGTGCTTTTTTATTGTCCTTTTCAGGTCATCATGTCTGCACTGGAAAAAGGGGAGAAAGGAACTGCCGCCCTCATCCGCAGCACCTCTTTCTACACCTTTTCCTGGAGTCTGGGCCTTGCCGCAGGCCCGGTTGCGGCGGCAGGGATATGGAGCTGTTTTAATCCGGCAACAGGCTGGAAATATTGCTATATATTCTGTATTTTTATTAATGTTATTATTACGACCATCTGTCTTTTTCTCCATTCTTACGTAAAGAAAGTCAATCAGGAGGAAGAAAAGATCCGGGAGGAGGAAAAGAAAGAAACACAAATATCCTCCTGCACAGAAAAAGCACAGAAACTTCCGGACTTTGCCATTGACGGATGGGCAATAGGGATAGGCGGATATCTATCCGTCTATATGCTCCGCGCCCTGCTCCCCTACCGGGGGGAAGTCATTGGATTGAGCAATACACAGATCGGTATTCTTATAGGCATGATCGCTTTTATGCAGGCTGTGACTGCTTTCACCCTCTACAAAAGCCGTACATGGATGTATAAACCCATTCCCGTACTCATCCCTCTTGCCGGCGGGATTATCGGCCTTGTGCTTGCCGCGACACTCACGAACTTTTATGTACTGTTTTGTGCTATGTTCGTTTACGGGATCTTTTCCGGGATTTTTGCATGGGATATGATCTATCACGCTATTGCCATAGAAGCCAAACGCCCGAAATATGTTGCCGTAAATGAGACAATCGTAGGAGGATTCGGTATTCTTTCCCCGCTGGCAGGAGGATTTTTTGCCACACCGGAAAAAAGCGGACTTCCTTTCCTTATCGGGGCATTTTTCCTTGTCCTTACCGCCATTTTCCATGTATGTTATACGGTACGGAAAAAAGGGGAATGTCCCCGGTAAAGCAGAAATATTTCCCATCAAAAAGATCCGGCAGAAACAGAAGCTATTTCAAACTCAATTCTGCCATCAGGAGGGAAAAGATAAGATAACTGTGATCCTTTTTCCCTCCATTGTGTTCCTGTAAGATCTTCTCTATTCCGGCGGCATCAAAAAAGCCTTTTTTCACAAGTACGCCGTCCAGAAGTCTCTGACATGTTTCTTCTTTCCAGTTCTGCCGGAAAAATGCCGCAAGGGGTACGCCGAAACCTTTTTTTCTTCTACGGGCAAGACCGGGAGGAAGAAGATCGGCAAAGGTCTCGCAAAGGATCTTTTTTCTGTATCCTTTTTTTTCTTTGAAAGAATAGGGCATACGCAAAGATAAAGACAATATATCCCCGTGCAGGAAAGGCGCGCGCACATCCAGATAAGCATTTTTGGCGGCCCGTTCCCCTTTCATCAGGCAATCGTTGACAAGGTAAGTGGCTATATCCAGTTCGCTTACCCGCTCTTTCAAACATTTCCCTGTCCCCTGTTCCAGAAGTGAGGAAGGATCAAAATTTTCCACGGTCGGGGATAAGGCGGTTTCTTTCAGAAGATTTCCGGCGATACGCTTTTTATCCTCTTCTTTTGTATGGCATATCATGGCAAAATACCGTTCTTTACCGCTTTTTGCCATACTTTCCAGAAAGCGTTTTCCCCTTGCACGCACTCCCCGTTCCCCGCCATTTCCGCTTAAAAGCATCTTTCCGGATGCCAATAAAAGTTTTTTCATTGCAGGAAACATATACTCATCTACTGTATGCAAATACCCCATGGCTAAATACCTTTCGTAACCGCCGAAAAGTTCATCTGCACCATCTCCGCACAAAGCAAGAGTGCAGCCCTCCTCTTTTGCAAATTCACACAAAAGAGAAGTGGGAAGCAAAGAAGCATCCGCATAAGGTTCGCCATAGAAAGAAGCAAGTCTTTCCAATACAGCAAAACTGTTTTCCTGCGGGACAAGCCGGATCAAATGCTGCATATCCCCCTTTTCCCCTCTGCCGGAGATTTTTTGCATATATTGAAAATTAATCTCTGCCTGACTGCGTTCATCGTAGGAAGATTCATCAAACCCCATGGAAAAAACTTTCAGTTCGTCCTTGAAAATTTTTGAGGCGATACCGCCGATAATGGCAGAATCCACCCCGCCGGAAAGAAAGATCCCCGGAACATGTCCGGCAGTAATTCGGGATAAATGCTCTTCCACGGAAGCAAAAAGTTTTTCCCGTAAAAGAGCGCAGCTGTCAGCAAAAGGCTGTTCATCCTTGATGGAAAAATCTGCTTTCCACCATTTTTTAACCGTACAGAATGTTCTCTCTGAAAAGGTGATCTTTGCATACGCTCCAGCAGGGATCTTCCGTACTTTCCGGAAAATCGTCCCCCGGGGCACATATTGGAGGGAAAGGAAATCCCATAAAGACTGTTCGTCGATTTCGCAGGGGAAATCCGGCTCTTCTTTCAGCATACGGGGCGTGGAGGCAAATACGGTTTTTTCCGGCGTATTGAAGTAATAGATATTCCTGCTGCCCAATCTGTCCCGGACAAGATAAAGGGTATTCTTCTCTCCGTCATACAAAGCAAAGGCGAAACTGCCCTGGAGTTTTTCCCAGAAATTTTCTCCTGCAAACTTGTATAAATGAAAAAGGAGTTCTTCTGTTGAATGGTTTGGAGAAATATCCGCCCCCTTTTCCAGAAGGTATCTGGAAAGAAAATTTTTATTCAGGATATATCCATCCAGAAGCACAAAAGAATTTTTGCAGCATTCACCGTTCGCATGAATAAAATCTTTTTTTCCTTCTTCTGCACATTCATTCTCTTCCCGCCCGTATGCGCCATTGGAAAAAGCATAAACTTTATACGGAATATTTTTTTCATGATTCTCTTCCCGGCAGGAAAAGAAAGAGGAGAGTATTTCTTTCTCCCTTTCCACACATTTTGCACCCTGATGAACGATTCCTGCAATTCTGCTCATACTTTTTATCCTTTCCGGGGAATATGATTTTCCCTTGCACACTCTTTGCGCCACAAACGCACTTTTTCCCTGATGAGAGGAACAAAACAATTTTCAAGAAATATATCCTGAATGATTTTTACAGCACCAGGAGAAATATGAACAAGATCTTCCTTATAAAATCTGTAATCACGCAAAGAATCGTTTACGATCTCATAAGCGGGGAAATAAACGATTTTATCTCCATCGCAAACATCCTCCAAAACACTGCGGAGCCTTGCTTTGCCTGCACTGTTCAACAAGGGTTCCCCCGGGTAATGCCGTACAGGGGAAAGGGTGAAAACGATGATCCCCTCCTTATTGCATTTCCGGATACTTTCTATGATCTTATAACAACTCTCCTCACATTCCTTATAAGAAAGCAGTCTTCTTTCAAACACATCCGGAGGCAATTTATGACAGTTGGCGGCTATTTTCTCTGTTTCTTTTACTTCATATACCACCGCAGAGGATAAAGTAATAAAGATCCCGTGGGCTTTTTCCAACTGGGAATGGAAAGAAAGTACTTCCTTATTGATATTTTCCAGAGCAAGATTTTTATCCGGAAGCGAAAACTGCCCGTGATGAAAAAAGGAGTGCCATTTCCCCTCATGCAAAAAGAGTTCCTCTTCTTTGTAGAAATCCATTTCCGCAACCCGTTGCAAAGCATCGGAAATGGAAACAGGATTATACAATATCCCGTTGGGATTTTCTTTTATATCCAGAGAAGCCCCGGAAAGAAGAAGCGTCATCTCCCGGGCAAAACACGATCCCACAGAAGCAAAAATACTTTTTTCATCCCACTTTTTATGTTTCCAATGAAAAGCGATCTCCTGAAAACAATGCTGAAATGTTTCTGCAAAAAGTTCCTTTTTCATCATAACGCATTTCTCCCCATACATTCTTTCAATCTTTCACAAAGGAGTGTAAAACGCGGTTCCCGGACGGAATTTCCAACCGCCATGGAAAGAGCCTTTTGCGATCCTACAAGGATCATCAATTTCTTTGCCCTTGTCATGCCGGTATAAAGGAGATTTCTCTGCAGCATCACAAAGTGACTGGTGAGTACAGGCATGACCACAACGGGAAATTCACTGCCCTGGGATTTGTGAACGGTTGCCGCATAAGCGAGAGTAAGTTCATCCCCTTCATTGAAAGCATAATTCACATTTCCTGTATCAAAGGAAACCGTGAAAGTCTTTTCATCATGCCGGATGGCAACGATCCTCCCCATATCTCCATTAAAGACCCCTTTATCATAGTTATTGCTTATCTGCATAACTTTATCCCCCAGCCGGAAAAGCCGTTCCCCGTGCCGGAAAGCAAGAGTATTTTTGTTCAGATTTTCCTGTAATGCCGCATTCAGGGAAACTGTCCCGCAAATCCCTTTGTTCATGGGGCTCAATACCTGTATATCATTCATACTGTCAAAAGAAAATCTTGCAGGGATGCGCTGGGCAACAAGGCGTAAAATAACATCGAAAGCTTCTTCCGGATCATCTTTGGCGATCCAGTAAAAATCGGATAAGGTATTATCGTTTGCTCCGCCGGAACCTTTTGCGATACATTCGGGGATACGGCCGGAATTTACTTCATGAGCGGCATGGATGATATTGCTCCCCTCCCCCTGCCGGAAGATCCTGGTCAATTTTGTTACAGGGAGAGTTTCCGAAGTGATCAGATCATTTAAAATATTTCCCGGGCCCACGCTGGGCAGCTGATCGCAATCCCCCACCAGAACCACCGATGCGCCCGGAGGGACAGCCCGGAAAAAGGCAGTGGAAAGAGGCAGATCCAGCATGGAAGTCTCATCAAGAATGAAAAGATCATAAGGAAGAGGATTTTTTCTTCCGTGAACAAATTTTCTTTCCGCGGCATTCCATTTGAGAAGCCGGTGGAGAGTATAAGAAACCATTGAGGAACTTTCGCTCATTCTTTTTGCCGCTCTTCCTGTGGGTGCGGCAAGGGCGATACGCAATTTTGCAAGCGCGGCACGCCGGACGATTTCAGATACCACAGTAGTTTTCCCCACCCCCGGTCCCCCGGTAATGATGCTTACAGGGTACCGGCCAACTTTTTCCACAGCGGAAAGCTGTTCATTACTGAAAAGTGTGGACTTTGGCGGCGGGATATTGCGGAGTACCATTCCCCGGAATCGGGGCACATATACAAGAGAGGCAATCAGGCGGGGCAACTCTTTTTCACAGCGCAGCATGGCGGGATCATAGACCATATCCCCATACTCCCGGCTGTGATCCAGAGCTGCTTTCTCCTTTTCAATGGCAAGGCGCAGGGCTCTTGCCCCATCCTCTTCCCCGATCCCCAGAAGTTCCGCAACGGTTTTCTGAAATTCAAGACAGGGCATACAACTGTGCCCCATCGTCCGGATCTGTTCCAGAGTATATCTTACTCCTGCAACAAGTCTTTTATCATCATTTTTGCCTATCCCGGCTTTTTCAGCGATCCGGTCGGCAAGGATGAAGCCGATCCCGTCCACCTGGGAGGCAAGCAAATAGGGATCTTTCTGCAATATCTCTGCGGAGCGGTCTCCATAAAGAGAGTAGATTTTTGCAAAATATGCCGTACTTATCCCCAGAGACTGCATATAGATCTGTAAAGTGCGACGGTCTTTATTTTCCTCCCATGCCTTTTTGATGGCACTGATCCTTTTTTTCCCCAATCCGGGGATCTCTTTCAGACGGCAGGAGGCGTTGTCAAGGATATGGAGAGTTTCTTTTCCGAAATGTTCCACAATGAGTTTGGCATACTTTTCGCCCACCCCCTTGATGACTCCGGAGGCAAGGTACTTCATGATCCCTTCCGGCGTGGAAGGCAGAGTACTTTCATAATGGATTGCTTTCAGCCGTCTGCCATGCTCTTTATGGGTCTCCCATTTTCCCTTTACATGCAGACTCTGTCCCTCATGGACACCGCCGAGCGGCCCGCAGACACAATGTCTTTCCCCCTGCATATCCCGCAAAAAAAGGATGGCAAAAGTTCCATCGGCAGATTCATAGATGACTTTTTCCACATCTCCCTGTAAAGAGTGTTCTGTAAGCGTGGAGGAGTCCTCTTCATTCTGAATTGTTCCGGAACGGAAAAGATCTTCATTTTTCAGGGTGAACTCTTGTGTCATGATCGTAAAAAAAAGGGACAGACCCCCTGTAAGGCACGGGGTCTGTCCAGTCTGTTAGTGGTGGGAGAATACCCGTTCAGGAGCATGACGCAATGCCACACCAAGTTCATTGGCGCGTTTCACCACATCTGCGTCTTTGAGAGATCCGGAGGGCGCAACAATGGCCTTGATCCCGGCTTTGGCGGCAGTTTCCACGGCATCATAGAAGGGGAAGAAGCCGTCACTGGACATTACTGCCCCTTCCAGGGAGTTTTCCCCTGTATATTTCTGACGGAATTTTTCAATAGCCTGTTCCACAGCTCCCACACGATCCTGTTCACCGGTTCCCACAGCAAGGGTCTGACCGTTTTTCACGATGACCACGCCATTGGAACGCACACTGATATTGATGTACCATGCGGCAAGAAGATCTGCCATTTCCGCTTCTGTGGGAACCACAGTGGAAGTGTGGGCTCCGCAGGCTTTGTTTTCACCGGAAGCAGGGGGGAGATCGGCAGCAGTACGCACATTGGTAAGGAGGGGGGCGGCAATGACCAGAGAACCGTCGCAAAGGATCTTCATGGTATTGGCATCCCCTTCGGGATCATCGCCCACATAACGGGGAATGGAGGCAATATCGCCGCACTGCAGAATACGGATCTGTTTGTTGAGTTTATAGGTTTCCTGATCGTTGAAGATGGCAAGGGCTTCTTCTTCAAAATCAGGAGCAACCACACACTCACAGAAAGTACTCATGATCTCTCTGGCTGTTTCCGCATCCACTTTCACATTGAAAGCGATCACGCTTCCGAATGCGGCGCGGGCA
>JAGBXB010000008.1 GCA_017629515.1 Lentisphaeria bacterium
CACCGCATCCGCTTTGCCTGAAAGAACTGCCTGCACACAAAGTGCAGTATCATTGAAGTAAAGAGGCGTGATTTTTGCATTGGGAGCAACCCTTTCCGCATATTCCTGAAATGCGCTTCCGGTAAGGGATGCCGCTTTTTTACCATGCAGATCCTGCAGTGAGGAAATCCTTCCGTTTGCAGGTGTTTCTGTTTTTTTCTTTGAACAGGAAACCATGGCAGGTATCAAAACTGCCGCAAAAAGTACCAGTAAAAAATGTTTCATTGCCGTTCCTTTAATGTTACATATTTTATGCAAAAAGGAGAAAATTAAAGATCCGCATCAATATTCAAACTCAACTGCTGTCCTTTACGGATCCAGCGGACATGGTCAAAGCGGTTCTTCAACATGATCAGAGCCAGTTCCAATTCATCCGGAACACCTTTTTTATCGCTGACAGAGTTGCTTTCTTCAAGGTTTTCCGCATTATGGGTCAGGATCTGGATCTTGATCTGCATTTGATCATAAACCATATTGATACGGATCTCATCACGGACACCATTGACAAAAAGACCTTCCGCAACCGCATCAATACCGAAAATCAAACTTTGAGAGAGTGTTTTGCTGACAGCCCATTCTTTACAGATCTCTTTGAGTTTTTCATTGAGAAGGGGAATGGCAGAAGCACTGGTACCGGATTGCAGAGTGACTTTCCGCTTGGTACCGATACGGGTGAGGATCGTCATAGTGATCAGAACAACAGTTCCCATGACCAGCGGTGAACAGATCACCTGTGCCACATTGGGGGGCAGGAATTTCCACAATCCGGGAATCATGGTACTGACAGATAAGATAATGCTGACAAAAACAACAAACACTTTACGGTCATCCAATTCTACTTCCATGAGCGAAGAAAATCCTCCTGCCATGATGTAGGTAACACTGTAAAGCAGAATGGCTCCGAGAACAGGTTCCGGAATGAGCATCAATGCGCCGGTAAGTTTCGGAAAAAATGCCAGACCGATAAGGATCCCGCAGGCGCCGTATCCTACGATCCGGCTTGTGATACCTGTGGCTTTTGCAATACCGAGATTGGCTGTGGCTGTTGACTGGATAACGCCGCCGAGGATACCGGCAATGGCTGAACCAAGTCCGGAAGCACGGATACCGCTTTCAATACATTTCCAATCCGGGCGTTTATATTTCGGGTCACTGATTTTCTGTGCAGCGGTAAAGTCACCTATATTATCCACGATGGCCGCAATGGTGACGATCGCAAAGGGAATCACAGCACGCCAGTCAAAAGCAAGAGAAATCTTTTTCGGGATCGGAAGCTGGAAAAACGGTGAATTGCTCAATTCCGCAAATGCTGCCTTGTCAAAAATTCCCAGACATGCAGAAAGAATGTAACCAACGATAATACCGAAAAGTACGGCATAGGGCTTTGTCTTATCGAAAAATCCGGTGCAAACCAGCATCACCAGAAATGTGATGATTGCCACAATCAAGTGCGGCACGGAATAGGTACCGCACTTATCGAAATTGGGAACACCGAGGAAAAATTTGATCGCTGTAGGAATGATACTCAATCCCAGAATAAAAATCATTGTACCGGTAACTTCAGCGGGAAAGAGTTTCCGGAAACGGTAAGTAAATGATCCGACGATACCTTTGAATATACCGGAAATAAGTGTCATTCCGAAAACCAACGGCATACCGCCGAGCTGTGCGGCAAAAGCACATGCCGAAAGTGCAGCAGAATCGCTGCCGGAAAGATCCATACGGCCGTTGCCGAAAAAGCGAGACGGCAATGTTTGCAGTATTCCGGTGATTCCGATGGAAAGCAGTGAAATCGAAAGCAGAACTCCGGATTCATTCGGGTTCAGATTGGCTGCTCTTGCGACAGTTACCGGCAATGCCAGGCCGAGAGACAGCACCAGCAGCATGTGCTGGATCGAGGAAAATATTGTCAGGATCAAAGGCGGATGTTCAGCTGGACCGTAAAAGTTTTTTTGAGATTTCATAATAAAAATTTCTTGTTGTTGAATTAATTGAAAGACACCTTCAATAATATACATTATTCAATGGTGTTTTTCAAGAGATCGTATGCAAATTTTTGTATGCATTTTCCTCTTGTAAAAAGGGACGGTGAAAATCTTATTCCGCCCCATTTAAACGGGTTGAAAATCGCCGATATTGATTCCGGCAGATGTTCAAATGCTCATAAACTTGCCAGTACCATCGGGAAAGACGATGTATATGTTTCCCGAATCATCCGGTTCACGCTGCTTGCTCCGCCGATAGAGGATGTTATCTTTGTAAAAGAATGTCCAGAACATGAATTAAACACAACATTGTCATACTTCCGGAAGAAGCAGGTGGAACTTTTCAGTATGGCATAAAAACAAAACTCCGGCAAGACGTTGTGAAAACACTTTCTTACCGGAGTTTTTATTAAAAGCATGTAGGGAGCAAAAGCAATTTGCCGTTTGGCGATCGCTTATTTTGCCGTCATCATATTTTCAATATCATTTTCGGGTGTGTTGATTCCTTTTATTCCGAAAGTTTCCACCAGAATTGCTGCGACATTGGGCGAAAGAAATGCCGGAAGTGTCGGCCCCAGACGGATATTTTTGAATCCGAGATGCAGCAGCGCCAGCAATACTGCCACCGCTTTCTGCTCATACCATGCGATATCAAATGAGAGCGGCAGATCGTTGACATCATTGAGTGCAAACGCCTCTTTCAATTTCAAAGCGATCACCGCCAGACTGTAACAATCGTTGCACTGTCCGGCATCAAGCACGCGCGGAATTCCTCCGATATCGCCCAACTGTAATTTATTGTAACGGTATTTGGCGCATCCGGCGGTCAGAATGATGGTATCTTCCGGAAGCAGTTTTGCAGTTTCCGTAAAATACTGGCGGGCAGCTTGCCTGCCGTCACAGCCGGCCATAACGATAAAGCGTTTGATGGCGCCTGATTTTACAACTTCAATGATTTTATCGGCGAGAGTCAATACCTGAGCGTGAGCAAAGCCGCCAATGATTTCGCCACTTTCCAGTTGTACCGGCGGCGGACATTTTTTCGCAAGTTCAATGATTTCAGAAAAATCTTTTGCTTTGCCGTCAACTCGATCGGCAATATGTTTCACGCCCGGAAAACCAGCCATGCCGGTGGTAAAAATCCGGTTGACATAACTCTCCTGCACCGGCGTGATGCAGTTGGTGGTCATCAGGATCGGTCCGTTGAATGAAGCAAATTCTTTATTTTGCAAATACCATGCGTTGCCATAATTACCGTACAAATGGGGATATTTTTTCAGCTCCGGATAATAGTGTGCCGGGAGCATTTCGCTGTGCGTGTAAATATCGATCCCGGCATCTTTGCTTTGCTCCAGAAGTTCTTTCAAATCGCACAGATCATGACCGGAAATGAGGATGCCCGGACGGTTGCCGACGCCGATTCTGACCTTGCTGATTTCCGGATTCCCGAAAATTGCGGTATTGGCTTTATCCAGCAGTGCCATCGTCTTGACGGCGATGCCGCCGCACTCAAGAATGGCGGAGATCAGAGTTTCTGCCGCAACATCTTCGGTGGTCAAAGTCATCGCTTTGAAGATGAACTTATAAATCTCCTCATCTTCAAATCCCAGGACTGCCGCATGATCGGCATAAGCGGCGATCCCTTTGATCCCATAAGTGAGAAGTTCACGCAAAGAGCGGATATCTTCATTTTCACAGGCAAGCACACCGCAGGAGACTTTTTTACAGGTAACGCCGGTTATACTTCGTACTTTTTCTATTTGGGTGCGCAGACGTTCATCATCAAAGTTGGCGTTGGTAATGGTCATAAAAAGAGATTGGATCATCAGCAGACCGTTTTTGCGATTCGGTTCAACGGTGCAAGCCATCACTTTGAGCTGCTGTAAAAGCACATCCATCAAATTGGCGGTTTGAGCTTTTTTGCCGCAGACCCCCTGCAAGGTACAACCTTTGTTGCCGCAGGTTTCCTGACATTGATAACAAAACATTTTATTCATTTGTTTTATCTCCTTTCATTTTTTAAGTATGGTTTGCAGAGACTCCAATAATTCTCTGCCTTTTACTTTTATATCGAAAGCATAATTGCTCATACCCCACTGTTTCACCAGAAGTCTTACCGGTCCGATAATGATCCTGAAAAGAGCATCCACCGGAATATTTTGACAAATATCTCCATTATTTTGTGCGATGACAAGATGCTTGAAGAGTAAATCCCTGTGTTTATGCATCATGGAAAAAAGCATATCTTCCACCTCTGACTCACCGGCAAACAATTCTTCAGCAAAAATCACCTTTGCCAGCACAGGGGCAGCGGAAACTTGGACAATCCTCCCTTCCACAAAGTTCCAGATGAATTCAATACCTTCATTTTGCAATATAATATTCTGATCAAATTTCTCAATGATCCCTTTAACGATTTCCGCTTTATTCTTGAAATGGCGGTAAACTGCCGGTTCAGAAACACCGATCGACTCTGCGATATGTTTCATTGTTAAATTTTTCACACCACCGTTTGCCAGCAGATGCAGTGCAGTATCAAGAATTTCATCCTGCCGTTTTGTCCGTTCCATAAAATACCTCCGGTCCCGTATTGTTAGTTATCGTTAACTAATATACCATAAAAAAAACAAAAATCAAGTCGCAAAATGAAAAATAAACTGAAAAAGAACAAGGACTTTCCTTTGGCAAATTAAAATACAGCATGGTACTGGCAGAATATGTGTGGGTTTGAAGTTGTGCCTAATGTGATGTTTTCCGATGAAGCGAGCTGGGAATGGGTGTTTGACGGAATCCCGACAGGATCAACGATCTGTATATCCAATGTTGGAGTTATGGCAAACAAAGAGTGGTATTCTGATTTTCTAACAGGCATGGAAGAAGCGATACGGCGTCTGAATCCTTCCAGAATCCTGTTTTATGGAAAAATACCGAAAGAATATGATTTCAAAGATATTGAAGTTATGGAATTTAAGACAAATTCGTTCCGGGGGCGGAAGAAAGAGAGTGAATAAGTATGGGCGGGAGAGGAGCATCAAGCGGAACAAATGCAATAGCAAAACAGATAAAAGAAGCTAAAAAAAAAGGTTTATTTCCAAAAACTTATCCTGGAAATAATTACAGAAAAGAACAGAAACAAGCACTGGAAGCCATTGCGGATAATTGGAATATTCCCGCAAAACTTAAAACGGCAAAATTTTCTGTAAACGACCGAGGAGAATTAACAATGACATCTCCGGGCAGTAGAATACCCGGAAATGCCGGAAGAATTGGTGTTCCACAAAATGCCACATCAAAGGAAATGCAAGGTTTGAAAGTGTTTTTAGCACAAAACTATTTAAGAAAGTCGAGGTGAAAAATGGGCGGAAGAGGAAGTGCGAGTGGGGCAAGATCTTCCCCACCATCTTATTTGGGAGAAACAGAAAAAGCGGTAAAACTGAAAATCGGTATTGACTATTATGATATGGAAAAAACCAAAGAATACGATGTTTGGGTTCCAAAAAGTCAACTTGCTGCTGATGGTCGCCCCGGTGAATGGATTTCCAATGCCAAAGTTCAAGATACGGATAAAATCGGCAGACAGTTTGGCGGGCGTGGATTTTTATACTGGAAGGATGCACAAGGGCGTACTTTTCAACCATCTAAAACAACGAATGAAATTCAGGCGGAGAAAAAACGAAAAAAAGCATTTGAAGCCGGGCAAAAATCTTATAATGATTTGGTCGAACAGGCTAAAAAAATGGGTGTAAAAGGTGTTAGGGTTGGAATGAGAAGAAAAACCATTGAGAAAAAACTAAAAGCATTTCAATCTTGATTTGCAAGTTTTCTTATTAATGCTCTTGAATAAACTCCGGAGGTGTTGTATATTATGGGTGGACGAGGTGCGGCGAGTGGGGCTGAATATCAGAAAGACGGTCGCATATATAGTTACGGCGATGAATATGGCTCTGTTCATACTTATGGAAATATAAAGTATGTTTACAACAAACAGAATATTTCTGTTACCGCTCCGGTCGAGACAATGACCGATGGAAGAATTTATGTTACTCTTGACAGAAAGATTGACAAAAAAACAGGAATCATTACACTGGATGAACCTAAATATATTACTTTTTTTGAGAACGGAAAGAAGAGAACTCTTCAATATGATATTGATGGACACTGGCATGGTTCAAAGGATGAATTAAGTAAAAAGGCTGGGAAAAGGCAAAAATCCCATCGTCATGTTGGGTACAATCATGATAAAAAATCCGCAAAGTTGCTTAATGATAAAGAACGGAAAATAGTTGCAGATGTAATGTGGGAGTGGAGAAAAAATGTCAGAGGAATCAAGAAAATATACCCTTGAGCAAGAAATAGTAATAGCCAGAGCAATGGAAGGTGATCTTCGTTTTTTCTTTAATGGAGAGGAAGATATTGTTCAATATGGATTTATTGAATATACAGACGGTATATGGCATATTTCAAAAATAGATGAAGATTGGAATGAAATATCTTCAGATCTACATGATTTATCATGGGAATCTTGCGAAGAAGCTCTTAACGCAAAAATTTTTGATGGAAAATCCTTACTTGAAATATTGGATAAAGTTACGATTCCATAAAAATAGATAGTTACAGATTACAACGGAATGAAACGGAGTTTTTCTGTTTCTTCCGTTTTTTTTGTATTTTTCCCTTGACAAATTCCATTCTGTAAAAGAACATGGGGGGATTTGTTATGGAGTTGGATATATCATGCCCGAAAAAATTAAGTTTTTTCTTTGATACAAATTATGTGCGGTACAGGGTCGCATACGGCGGACGGTCAAGCGGTAAGTCATGGACAGCAGCGCAAGGGCTGATTATCCGGTCGATGCAAAAGAAGATCCGTATTCTATGCTGCCGTGAAATTCAGAAATCAATCAAAGAATCTGTAAAGAAAACTCTGGAAAGCACCATCGAGCGAATGGGACTTGCCGAAGCGTTTACATTCAAGCAAGATTCAATCGTTTGTGTGAACGGGTCAGAGTTTATATTTCAAGGTTTACATGCCAATGTTCAGCAAATCAAATCCCTTGAAAATGTTTCTATTGCCTATGTAGAAGAAGCAGAAACCGTTACTGAAGAATCATGGCAGGTATTGATCCCCACCATTCGTGCCGCTCAAAGTGAAATCTGGGTGTGTTTCAACCCGAAAGATGCAGATGATGCTACATATCAAAAGTAAGGAAAGTATGGAAGAGGCTAAAGAGTATCTTGGTGAAACTCTTGGGCGTTCTATTTCAGAAGATGATCTTAAATGCCTGATTATGAAAGAAGCGGCAAGCGTGATCAAACGGCTGTGTAAAGATGAGCCGTTTGAAGCGGTGAAAGAATTTACTGAAATGTGTATTGCCATGAAAGCATATACACAGACCTTGCCGGAAGAACTGGAAGAACAGGCAAAAGAAGAGGCAATCGGAAAATATATGGAAATGTTTTCCCACCGTGAGAGATACGGTCATTCTTCATTCCGTGCCAGATTGATCCACGATGACGGGGAATACCATGAACCCGTCCGCCGTGTCCGTCTGGATGATATGGGAATGGGAAGAGGCAGACAGTTCCAGTTGCCGACTGTGGAAGTTGATGAGTTTAACTTCCGGGGTCGTTCCCGTGATTCCATGGGAAGATATAAGTAATCTTTCCTGACGGATCATAAAAACAAAAAAGACGGATGGCGGGGTAAAAACCCGTTTTCCGTCTTATTTTTACATACTTTCTTGCATACAATATTTTACTGTTTTTTACGCTGAAAATATTGTTTTTGAGTACAAAAACTGGTGGAGATGGCGGGAGTTGAACCCGCGTCCTGTGATGACATCATGACGACATACTACACGCTTGTTCCATTTTTATTGTTTTTCGTCATCCCGGTGAGCCAATGGACAGGCTCCGTTCCGACTATTTTTCCTGAAATCTCGCAGATGAACCGGAAATCAGAATTCATGTGCCAGGGTACTGCTGACGCCCCGTTCCCTTAGTACCCGTCAGGGACAGGACGTCGCCGTCAAGCGGCGAGTGCGTACTCTTCGTTCGCAGTTACTTTTTTGACTGATGTTTTACGAGGCAAACAGTCATCCTCGACGTGCATTCGGCAATCAGCACATCCAGTCGAATCCGGAACATCCCCAGTTTTCAAAAGGATCGGTTGATTTCCTGCGTATAATTTAGCATTCTTTTCCTTTTTTACAAATCCCCTGAAAAAAAACTTTGGATTTATTTGATAAGTTTGGATACTTCCTTGAAGGACGGATGCCGGGAACTTCTCATATACATAAAAAGCAGCATTTCAGAAGTCATGATCTTTACTCCTGCTTCTTTCATAAAGGCGATCCCCGCTTCCTTATCACTTTCCTTCCGGGAGCCTGCTGCATCCTCGATCAGAATGACTTCAT
Organism: Lentisphaeria bacterium; assembly: GCA_017629515.1. Lineage (GTDB taxonomy): Bacteria > Verrucomicrobiota > Lentisphaeria > Victivallales > UBA1829 > RGIG5327. Next base: position 8,441 of record JAGBXB010000008.1, read on the forward strand.
GGCCTGCCCGGATGGCATCCAATGCGGTCTGCAATACGCAAACATGGGTTTCCACGCCGAAAAGTACAAGTGTCCGGCAGGGGGCGACTTTTTCACGAAAAGACTCTTCACCAAAGCAGGAGAAAGAAAGTTTTCCATATTCCGGTGTATTTTCCGGCATGATTTCCAGAAGTTCACTCATTGTATTACCCAATCTTTCCGGATACTGGCAAGTGGCAACAACAGGGATATTCAGGGCTTTTGCCGCCTGCAACAGAATTTTGATCCGGGGGAGGATCTTTTCAGATCCGGAGATCACACTCAAAAGTTTTTCCTGCACATCCACGCAGATAAAAGCAGATTTTTCAGCAACGGGAAATTCCATATTAACCTCACTATTTACAATTTTAGTAAAAAAAACGGCAACAGAATCTCTCCTGTTGCCGTAAAATATACTGTAACGGCTTATTTTACAAGCAGTTCAGCAATCTGAACCGCATTGAGGGCGGCTCCTTTAAGCAGCTGGTCGCCGGAAACAAAGATATCCAATCCCTTCTTATCGCTGCGGGAAATATCCTGACGGATACGGCCGGCGAGCACATCATATTTACCGGTAGCATCGATCGGCATGGGATAGAGCTTATTTTCGGGATCGTCGCAAAGCTGTACTCCGGGAGCAGTTGCCAGAATGGCTCTTGCTTCTTCGGGGGTGATATCCTCTTCAAATTCCAGATTGAGAGATTCACTGTGTGCACGGAGAACAGGGATACGCACGCAGGTACAGGTGATGTTCATTTCAGGAGCGTGCATGATCTTTCTGGTTTCGTTGACCATTTTCAATTCTTCTTTGGTGTATCCATTTTCTTTGAAAGAATCGATATGGGGGAAGATATTGAAAGCGATCTGCTGTGCCATAACTTTCACATCGGCTTTTTCGCCTCTGAGTACGGCGGCAGTCTGGTCGATGAGTTCCTGCATGGCAGGGGCACCGCCTCCGCTGGCAGCCTGATAGGTGGAGGCTACAAGTCTCTTCACCTTTTTGGCTTTGTGCAGAGGATAAACGACAACTGCCATAATGGCGGTTGTGCAGTTGGGGTTGGCGATGATCCCTTTGTGTTTGAAAGCGTCTTCCGGATTGATTTCAGGAATGACAAGAGGCACATTTTCATCCATACGGAAAGCACTGGAATTGTCGATCATTACACAACCGGCATCAACACAGAAAGGTGCGAATTTTTCGGAAGTAGAGCCTCCGGCGGCAAAAAGTGCGATATCCACATCTTTGAAAGAATCTTCTTTAAGTTCCTCAACTGTGATATCTTCGCCTTTAAATTTAAGTTTTTTACCCGCGGAACGGGAAGAAGCAAGAAGTTTCATGGAAGAAATGGGAAAATTTCTTTTTTCCAAAGTTTCCATCATTTCGATCCCGACTGCGCCTGTGGCGCCGACGACAGCAATACGCTTGGCGTTACCCATATTGAGGATGCTCCGAATTTAGAATCTTGTTATTATTTCTACTCACCCTGTAAAAATCAGGGACCATATAAAATATCATTTAAATAATTCTTTTCAAGCATCAATTTTCAGAAAATTTTATTTTTTTATATGACTTGCGCAAATATTTTTCTTTGAAAATAAACTTTTTTTTATTTGCCTTGTCAAATATTTGTGATACATTATCTGCCCGCAATTAATCGGAAAAACAATTCTATGGAGGAAAAAATGTTTTTTGACCCTGTATATCTTCTTTTTGCCCTGCCCGGATTTCTTCTGGCATTGTGGGCATCGTTCTACACAAAAGAAACCTTTGCAACTTTTTCCCGGAAACGGGCGTCCAGTTGTATGACCGGTGCGGAAGCGGCGCAAAAAATGCTTCATGCGGCGGGGTTATACGATGTAAGGATCGAACGGGTGGATGGATTCCTTTCCGACCATTATGATCCCACGGTGAGAGTATTACGCCTCTCCCCGGCTGTCTATGATGAAGACAGTCTTTCTGCCATTGGAGTAGCCTGTCACGAAGCGGGACACGCTTTACAGCACGCCCAGGGGAGTATTTCCATGCAGATCAGAAGTCAGCTTGTACCCATGGCGAATATCGGTTCTTTCCTTTCTTATATTGTTATTCTTGCAGGCTTTTTTCTGCAAACCGCAGGTCTGATCTACTTTGGCGCGCTCCTCTTTTCCTTTGTGGTACTTTTTTCACTTGTCACTCTTCCTGTGGAATGGGATGCTTCGGCAAGGGCGAAAAAATACATCCTTAAAGCGGGGATCGTTACGGCACAGGAAAGTGAGATGGCAGGCAAAGTCCTCAATGCTGCTTTCATGACATACGTTGCCTCTGCGGTAAGTTCCCTTCTTACTCTTGCCTACTATCTTTTACGGGCAAGAAGCATGGATGACTGAGAATACTCAATAAGGATAAAAAAATCTCCGGCAATACTCTCCATACAGGAAGAGGATTTCCGGAGATTTATTTTATGCACAGAAGATATATCAATAACGGCCCTGTTTCATGATTCTGAAAGGATACTTTCTCTTATTGCCGGTGATATTTGCTGTCATAAAGTGGGGATTGGATGGACCGGTATCCAGAAGGTTCGGTCTGGTGGAAATCAGCAGATTGTTCTCGGCATATCTCTGATGCACCGATTCAGCGTGACCATCCACAAAGACCATGTTGGAGCGTTTATCATGAGAGAAACCCGGCTGATCGGCAAAGGTGACAGCATCGGATGCCCAGTAAATGAGGGCAGTCCCATGGGGCATACTGGAAGGTTTGAATGAGGCACAGGGATTACCGGTGGTTGCACCCCCGCCGTTACTGTTATATACCCAGTTGTATTTTATTGTATTGTCTTCATAGGCTTCACCATTGGCAAGGTTGAAGTTGATCCCGGTATTGCACCAGGCGACCTGACTTTTGGTGGGATTGATGGTGGGACAGGCAAGAATACCTTTACGCAAGGAATCTTTCTCCGGTCTTTTTATATAGCCGTAGGAGGCAAGATAAGTATGCCACTGGGCATAACCGGAAGTATGATTGGGGTCTGCTTTACAATACACCCACATAGCCCCTATTGACCAATCTTTATAATCATTGGAATACAATGTAAGAACAAGTCCCGTCTGTTTTTTGTTGCTCTGGCAGGCGATACTTCTTGCAGTATCCCTTGCCTTGTTCAATGCCGGCAGAAGCATCCCGGCAAGAATGGCGATGATGGCAATAACAACCAATAATTCGATAAGGGTGAAACTTCGGCGTCGCATAATACACATTATGAACCCTCCTTTAAGTTTGTTTTCTATCATTTTCACAGTTACCATGCTTCCTGTTCCGTGCGGGCAAAGACTTTTTCCGTCTCACATAATGTGTATTATGCGAAACTGCCGGTAAAGAAAATACCGGAACACGCTTCCGGAACTCCGTTTTTTCTCTCCGGATGATACTTTATCCGCCTGATTTACCGTAATTTATTACACAAAAGAGAAAATTACAAATATTATTCCCGGCAAAATATGTAAAAAAAATTGAAAAAAGTGGAAAAAAAGCTGAAAAAGCATGGAAAATTTACTTCCGGTAAAGAGGATCCACTCCTGTTTTGAAATAATTCTGCCGGTATTCCAGAGGAGACATCTTATACGCCTTTTTGAATTCCCGGGAGAAAAAGGCAACACTGTTGTAACCGCAAATCTCTGCAACTGCCGTAATGGTATAAGTCTGTGTAAGCAGATACCAGCGGCTTTTTTCCAGTCGTTCGGCAATGATATACTGAATGGGGGACATATTCAGTCTTTTTTTGAACATATAGAAAAGGGATCTTTCGGAAATGCCGAACTCCTTTGCCAGATCCTCCACCGTTCTGTAATACTGGGGAGCCTGCCGGATGGCAAAAAGCAGCTGGTCGAATTTGTCAAATTTTTTGTTTCCCTCTTCGGATTTGTCGATTTCGCAAAGGACGGCATAGGAAAGTACAGACAGTTCCGTACGGGGATTATTCTCCGGAACAGCGACCAGGGAAAAAAGTTTTTCAAAAAGAGTCTCCATTTTATTCAGGTTTTCCACATGACAGAGTTTCCAGGGCTGCACCCCGCCTTTGCCGCACATCCATTCAATAAGGGGGGAGGAAACAAGCATCAGCTGTTTCTGGATAAGTTTACTCTTTTTATCGGCTATAAGGGAATATGCCACTCCCGGCCGGATGATAAGCACATCCCCTATTTTCACACGGCAGCGGGAGTTGTCCGCCAGATTGATAAATACGCCCTCCCCCTCGGCGATATAACTTATCAGAAAGTAAAATGCCACAGGAGGAGTTGCCAGTTTGAAATGCGGTTGATTTTTTGTTATGCCGCCGGGATATGCCTGAACAGTCCCGCAGGCATACAGATGGATCATATTGGTATTTACCGAAGCGCGGAACTTATGATCCACATATACTTCCTGATCCACACAGGCTTTTGTATCGTGTCTTCTCTGATACGGATTTGCGTTTTTATTTTCCTGCTTCATATTTTTCTCCCTGCCGTTTGATCATGCAGTATAATATAAAACATTAACACGATAATACAAATCATTACTCTTGTTTTTTCGGTATTTTATAGTATAATTAATGAAGAATCAGGCAGAAAACATATCCGGAAGATATGTAAAAAAGAGTGATACTCCGGTGCAGAGCCTGTGCAAAAAGACAGACGGACTCAGATAAATAACAGTTTTTTTGAAAAAAGCCCCGGGTTTCAAGGTCGGAAAAAGCTGGATACATCCCGCAAAGGACGCTGAAAAAATTGTAAAAAGAGGTAAAATCAAAAAATAAACTCAAAGGAGGAAAATTATGCAGCAAAAAAACTTTACCCTGATCGAACTCTTGGTAGTAATCGCCATCATCGCCATTCTTGCCGGGATGCTTCTTCCGGCTCTGAGCAGAGCAAGGGAAACAGCAAGAAACATGCAATGCAAAAACAATCTGCGGCAGGCGATCATGGTCATGTATCATTATACCGATGACCACAAAGGGTGGGGACATGGCTGGGCCTTTGCTTTTAACGGTCTGTATCAAGCCTCCAAATATCAGGGGGAAAACATCTGGGTTTACCGTCTGGGAACGTACAAACCGGATAACGTGAATCCTGACTGGGGATACGCACAGGGCTACTTTAAAGATTACAATTATCAGGCAAACAAAAATCATATTCTGCGTTGTCCGGTGGCTACGGCAATGGGGATCACCGGAGCAGCCAATACCACTTACAGTATCAGCGAAGGGATCCTTTCCACTAAACGGAATCTTTCCAAAGTCATCGTTGACTCCAATTACGGTATGTTCAAACCGGAAAGTTACAAAGCCCTTTCCCGGAATATCTGGATGTATGACTCCAATAACTACGCAAATAACTGCCAGTGGGCACCTCATTCCAATTTCTCCTTCAACGGCGGATTTATGGATGGACATGTGGAAAGCGTGGGAAAAAGTATTTTTATTGCCAATCAGCTGGATCCCGCTACAAAAAAGTACAGTCTGAATCTGACTGCCCAGGTGTCCCGCTGGCCCTGGATCGTGGAAAACTGATCAATTCAGCAACATAAAGATATAAGGAGTATTCAAATGAAAAACGGAAAATTACAGGCAGCAGTATTGGGACTCGGTGAAGGGTTCCGTCATGTAAAAGCGTACAGGGAAAACCCGGATTTTGAACTTGCCGTGGTTTGCGATCCCCATCCGGATCCCCTGCCGGAAAGACTTGCCCGCAGACTTGTGGAGTATGATCTTGCCAATACAACAAGAAGATACCATGATTATAAAGAGATCGTCAATGACCCGGAAATCGATGTGGTTTCCGTGGTTTCCCCGGACTTTTATCATGCGGAACAGTGTATTGCCCTTATGGAAGCGGGTAAAGATATTCTCTGCGAAAAGCCCATGACACTGGATCTGGATGAAGCCGCAGCCATTGCCGAAGCCGTCCGCCGTACCGGAAGAAACTTTATGATCGCCCATCCCACAAGATACACCCCGGCTTTCATCCTTGCCAAAAAGATGATCGCAAGAGGGGATATCGGTGAACTCTTTATGGCGGAAACCGAATACGCCCACAACTACCGTCAGGCAGGCGGAGTAGGCAACTGGCGGAAAGACAAACGCCGTGATCCTCTGCTGGGCGGCGGCTGTCACGCCGTGGATTTCCTGCGCTGGGCGGTGGATGATCTTATTGATGAAGCCTTCGGCTACGGAGTGAAAAAAGGTCTGGTGGACTGGCCCTGGGACTTTGACTCCTACTTTGCTCTTTATAAATTCAAAAACGGGGTCATCGGCAAAGTCATGTGTTCCACTGCTGTCTCCCGCCCCTACACCATGAGAAGCGTGTTTTACGGAACAAAAGGAACCATCATCTGCGATAATTTAAGTCCGGAAATGCAGCTTTCCAGCGTACCTTTCTTTGACAGCAAAAATGATTCCACACCCTTTATCAGTATTCCTGTGGAAGTCAACAATCACAATGTGGAAGCACAGGTAAAGTTGATGGGGGATATTATTCTGCGGGGAGCGGAAAATCATGCCGATGTTGTGGAAGGGGCAAGAACGGTTGCCGCCTGCGCCGCCGCCATTGAAGCAGCCCATACCGGTAAACCGGTAAAAGTCCGCAATGATTTCTGATCTTTTATTCCCGGAGAAAAATAATGAATAAAATAAAATATTTTTTATTTGCTTCTGTATTATTCTGTGCAGTTGCAGCATGTTCTGCTGAACTGGTTTTTGAAACCACTTTCCGGCAGGATGAAAAAGGAAATATCCTTGACAATGTGAACAAAGATTTCAAAGGGAAACTGCATAAAGGCTCCTCCATTACCGATGCCCCTTTCGGTAAAGCACTGAAAGTGGAGAGAATTCTGGATAACGGAGCGTTTTTTACGAAAAATCCCGCCCTTTCCATGGATAAGGATTATACGGTAAGCATGTGGATCAATGCGGCATCTTTCCCCGGAAAAAAGGAAAAACGGGGTTTTGGTTCCATGACCATCCTCCAGTGGGGTTCTCTGCGTCTTGCCGTGGATAAAGGCGGAGTAAACATGCAGACCTTTGCAGGGGAAAAACGCAATATCCTTTTCAAAACCAATACGCCTGCAAATGTATTCGGGACAGATCAGTGGGTGCATATCGCCTTCACATGGAAAGTGGGCGATGCCATAAGGCTGTATGTAAATGGTGAAAAGAAAGGGGAACGGAAAAACAGCATCAAAACAAAAACCTCCCCGGCAATGGCAACTCCTCCCGCCTCCCCCTTTACAGACTCTTTCCTTATCGGTTCTCTGCGTAACTTTTTCCCTTTCCACGGGCAGATTGCAAAAGTACGCTTCTATAAGGGGGCATTGACAGAAAAAGAGATCATGCAGGAAGAAAAAGAGTATGCAAAGAAAATTTTGCAGGATATGAAAAAAGATCTGGCAAAAATTGACGGAAGCAATGCTCTTCTTCAGAGGATCGGTGCGGAACTGAAAAAAGATATTCCTTTCCTCCCCGTCCTTACTGCCATCGGTGCGGAAAAAAGCCGTCTTGTAAAGTTTTCCGACTTTAAAAAGAAAGTAAAAACAGCCGGTGACGGCTCTCTTGCTTACAGTATCGTTGACCCCATGGGGCCGGTGATCTATTACAGAGATACCGCCCTTCCGGAAGAAGGACTCAATGGGAAATTGCTGGTCGTTGCTGCTCAAAACGAGTATGAACCGGCGTCATTCATTGTTAAACCTTTGAAAGACATCAAAGACTTTCTTCCGGTCATGGGGGATCTTGTCAGCAAAGAGGGCAATAAGATCCCGGCAAAGGCATTGGATATCCTGCTTGTCAAACAGATCATAAGTGCAAACAGGATGCTGCACCCCAATGTGCTTATCCACGATGATAAAATGCTCAAAGTGGATGTGGAAAAGATGCAGATGAGTGTACGCTGTACATATCCTGACAAAATAGTCTATAAAAATGTAACGCCGGAAAAATTTGTGCAGGAAGTCGGAAATACCGTCGATAAATACCCCATTTACGACAGTAAAACTCTTCTGGCACTGGATCTGAAAGCCGGAGTCAATCAGCAATACTGGATCACCTTGAAAACCGATGAAAAAATGGCTCCCGGACTGTATGAAAGCAAAATAACATTGAAAAGCGGCAGTAAAACAGTTGCTACGATCCCGGTAAAAGTGCGTATCCTCCCCTTTGCATTGCCCGAACCTGCCACAAATTATGACATTCATAAAGAGTTCTCCGTTGCCACATACTTTTTTGACCATATCCAAAGCGGTACAAAGGATGTGAAAAATGGAGCACTCAACCATACCCGCCCCCTTACAAAAGAACAGTTGAAAGCCTATCTCATCAATCTGCGGGAACACGGGGTGAAACACCCCACCATCATCATGGGCAACTACTTCCCCGGCTGGAACACCTGGAAAAGCAAAAGCAGGAAAGTTGGTCCCCGTACCACCAACGGGGATAAACAGCAGATGGAATGGATGAAAGAAAGAATAAAGATCCTGAAAGAGTGCGGATTTGCCCTCGATCCCATCTATCTTCATACCGGAGGAAATATCGGTTTCCGGGAATTTTACAAACGCTCCGAACACAAAAAATATCTGGAAAGTTTCATTAAAGAAGGCAATAAATTCTATAAGGAACTTCTGGGACACGATAACATTTACCACTACGGACTGGACGAAGCAGAGGGGGAAAGACTCCTTGCGGAATATGATGTGTGGGAGGATATGCGGAAAATGGGAGCAAAAATCTATACCACCATCAAAAAAGCCAATACCCCCCTTGTTGCCGGAAGGATCGATGTTGCCATTGCCGTCCATCAGCCGGAAAAAGCCACGGCAAAATTGATGCACGATAAAGGCGGAAGAATGTGGGCGTATGCTCAACCCTGGGCAAGACATTACAGCGGCTACCCCCAGAGAAAAGGCTACGGATACGATCTTTATTTTGCCGACTATGACGGAGTATGCAATTACAGTTACAATCACTGGAACTGGCAGAGTCTCCCCTGGAATATGTATAATACCGCCGCCCCCAATCTCTCCTATGTGATGCCCAAGGCTGACGGGGTGGTGGATACTCCCGGCTGGGAGGGACACCGGGAGGGAACAGATGATGTACGGTACGCCACAAAACTGCGTCAGGAGATCCTCAAAGCCAAAAAAGGTTCTGACAAAGTGAAAAAGGCAAAGGCCCTTAAAGCGGAAAGATTTCTGGATACGGTCAACACTTTTGCGCAGGAATTTGATCCGGCATGGACAAGATACCATATCATAGATCATATTCTGAACCTCATTGAAAAATAATATACAGAAAGGCTGATAAAATGAATAATAAAAAAGCGATCCTGCTTTTGTGGGGATTTTTTGCCTGTTTCATACTGATGGGCGCACCCAAAACTTATAAAGCGGACTATTCAGAAAAATATCCGGTTCTGGATGGTAAGATCCCGGGCGATCCGGCATGGGAAAAAGTCCAATGGGAGGAGGGATTCCTTCTGCACAGGAAAAATGCTTCTCCCCAATACCCCACCCGTTTCAAAATGCTTTATACGAAGGACGCGCTCTATATGGCAGTGGAGTGTTTTGAAAAAGATCCCGCCAAACTCAAAAAAGTATATAACTTCAATGAGTTCTGGATCTATGATACTGTGGAATTTTTCCTTATGCCTGCCAAAAATGAAATCATGCAGTTTATTGCCAATTATGAAAGCATGACCTATGAAAGCATCCCCGGAAATGTGGCAAAAAGAACCTCTTTCCGTACAGGCTGGAAGGCTGTTGGAAGAAAAGGGGATAAAAATTGGAGTGTGGAATTCTGTATTCCTTTTTATCTGCTGGGAAAAGTCCCGGCATCCTCCGACCTGAAAATCACAGGCAATATATGCAGAAATTCGGTCACGACCAATGAAAGAAGCACATGGTCTTTACAGATGAAAGCATTTAAAGATCCTGCCGGATTCGGAAATATCCTTCTGAAAAAAGTTCCGGCAAAAGCAAAAAAAGATCTGGAAGAGGCTTTGAAAAAACCCCATTGGCTCTCCCTTGCAGAACGGTGGAAAAGTATCCGTAAAGATCCCGCCTGGGAAGAAATCCTTGAAAAATTCCCTGCAGAAAAAGCCGCTCTGGAAAAACTCATTGCCGATGAAAAAAATTATCCGGCAAACAGCGGTAAATTCTATGAAAAACTTTCCAGGATCGAATCTTACGCCTCTAAACAGGAAGTAAGAGAAAGAAAACGTATCTGGAAACGCTTTTTTGAAGAATAACCATATAAATCAAAGGGGATGCTGCAAAACCTTAACAAAATTGCAGCATCTTTTTTTATTTTTATCCGGGGGCATGTTTTCGCCCTGTTTCCAGTGGGCTTTTTCCTACGCCCTTACAGGGCTTTATTTATGGGCGGGGATCTTTTCCCGGGGTTGAAACCCCGGGCTGGGCTCCGCCGTCCCTGCGGGACTTTGACAATCGCATTTGTATTCACGGGAGCATGTCGCCGCTCTACAACCAAGCCCCAAAGGGGCACAGGAACACAGCCCCGGGTTTCAACCCGGGGTATAACGTATGCTATTGAAAATACAAGCCCCAAAGGGGCGCAGGAAAATAATCTCAATTCATCTGTTTTCTACCCGTTTCCGGTGGTCTTTTTCCTACGCCCTTACAGGGCTTTATTCATGGGCGGGGATCTTTTCCCGGGGTTGAAACCCCGGGCTGTACTCCGCCGTCCCTGCGGGACTTTGACAATCGGGCTTGTCCCACCCGGGCTGGGCTCCGCCGTCCCTGCGGGACTTTGACCGGATTTATCAGACAGATTTCTTGCTTTTTTCCCCTTTTTTTCCTCTTTTGATTTGACATTTCCCGGGAACAGGGTATATTAACCTTTTCTTTTATATAATATATTAAGACCGGAAAAAAACTTTCCGGAAAAAAGAATACAGAGAGGAGTGGTTTATGAGCGATCCCGTTTATGAAACAACAAGCAGTCTTTATGACAAGTATGTAATGCAGACCTATCCCAAAGCGGATATCGTCTTTGTCAGGGGACAGGGATCCCATCTGTATGACTCTGCAGGCAATGACTATCTGGATTTTGCCGCAGGCATCGCCGTATGCAGTCTGGGGCATTGTCATCCTGCCGTCACTGCCGCAATCAAAGAACAGGCAGAAAAACTTGTGCATGTCTCCAACCTTTACATGAATGAAGTACAGTGCCGTCTTGCACAGAAACTTATTGAACACGGTTTTGACGGTACCTGCTTCTTCTGCAACAGCGGAGCGGAAGCCAATGAAGGATTGATCAAACTTGCCCGGAAAGCAGGTTCGGAAAAAGGCAGATATGAAATTATTGCCATGAATGATTCTTTCCACGGCCGTACCCTTGCCACTCTCGCCGCAACCGGCAGAAGCAAATACAGAAAAGGATTTGCTCCCGATATGCCCGGATTCCAATTTGCCACCTTTAATGATTTTGAATCTGTAAAGGCTCTGGTCAATGAAAAAACTGCCGCCATCCTTATGGAACCTGTGCAGGGCGAAGGCGGGATCATCCCCGCTGATCCGGAATTTATCAGAAAAGTACGGGAACTTTGTGATGAAAATGATATACTTCTTCTCTTTGATGAAGTTCAGTGCGGTATGGGCAGAACCGGCACATTCTTTGCCTGGCAGAACTATGGCATAATGCCTGACGCTCTCTCCATGGCAAAAGCTCTGGGCAACGGATTCCCCATTGGAGCCGTTCTTGCTTCCCGCAAATATTCCCATATCCTTACTCCCGGAACACATGCCAGTACCTTCGGCGGAACAGCCCTTGCCAGTGCTGCCGCCTGTGCGGTTATTGATACCTACGACAGAGAAAATATCCTGGAAAATGTGAAAGTTACTTCCCAATTCCTGATGGATAAACTGAACACAATGAAAGAAAAATACCCGCAGATACAGTCCGTAAGAGGCAAAGGATTGATGGTGGGAGCTGTCCTTACCGGCCCTGCCACCACCTATTGTGCCGCTTTGAGGGAAAAAGGGATGCTTGCCCTCTCTGCCGGGGA
>JAGBXB010000082.1 GCA_017629515.1 Lentisphaeria bacterium
GGATATCGTGGTTATACCTGGTACATCCGATCAAAAAAAACAGTACCGCAGTTGTCAGACAGAAAATTAAAAGTTTCATTTTGCTCCTCTCTTTTCTTTGACTGTAATATAACCTGTTTTTTCTGAATATCAACTCCATTTTCAGCTTATCAGCGATTTCCCGCATCGTTGAGGCTTTGCCGGAAGTCAAAAACTTGATTTTTCAGGCTTTTTTCGTAAAAAAGCCAAAAGTGATGCCGTAAAATGGTTCTACGGCACGATCAAATGTAAAATTAACAAAAAATGCCAATACTTTTGAAATTGGCTCTTGTATTCATAATATTCCGATATTATGTTATGTGCAGATTCCGTAAAAAAGTTATAAAGGATTTTACTCAACATGTTAAATGAATTTGTTGTGTTGCAAAACCGTATTTTGGATGTGATTGAAAAACGTTTCATTTCTTCGGAATATGTGCTGTATGATTATGCCGGTCTTAATGGCGAAGTGATTCTGCCGACACCGGAAGAATGTGCCCGGAATAAACCCAATGCTCTTGCCTGGAATACGCCCATCGAAAATGGCGGTTTCTTTAACGGGCTGCTTCTGGTGGGGCTTGTCAATTCATGGGAAAATCAACCGTCTGAAAAAGTTGCAAATCTGGCAAGAACGATGCTCAAAGGGCTTTATGTCCTGCAGGATAAATCCCCGGTTCCGGGGTGTATCTTGCGCGGGATCGGTGCGGACGGTTGTTTTTATCCGGCATCTTCCTTTGATCAAGTCATTCCCTGGTTCTTGGGATTGTGGGAATATTCCAAGTCCTCTCTTGCGACAGAAGCGGAACGGAAAGCATGTCGGGAACGTTGTTATACCGTTGTGAAGGCATTGGAAAAAAATAATTGGATCATTCCCGGGGCAAAAGAAGGGTTCGACCGGGGAAATCTTTTCACTGCCCGCAGACCTTATGATAATTGTGTGCTTCTTTTCCTCGCTGTAATTCTGGATGAAATGGAAGCAACGGATCACCGTGTTTCTGACCTTCTCAAAGAACGGACAGAAGAAATTTGTGAAGGCTACCCGACGATCCGGGCACATGAAAGTTGGTATGCCAGTCATAACTTTTATATCATGCGGATGCTTGCAAATCACGTGAAAGATGAGGCATTGCGTGCGAGATTATATCATGCCCTGAAAATCACGGCAGAAGCCCTGCCGCCTTCCATCGCAGTTTGGAAAAATCATGATCCGGCACTTGCATTTTCTCCGGATTGGCATCCCTTGAATCGTGTCTGGTTTGAACAGAAAAACTGTAAAGAAGCGCAGGCTTGCTCCAATCCCCAATGGGCAATTTGGAATGAAACTTCCCCCGCAGTGATGAATGAACGGAAGAGTATCATGTCCGGTTTGAGTTCCGCATGGATCCTTTTGATGTCGGAAGATAAAGCCATTATTGATGCGAATAAAGCAGCGATCCTGGAGATGCTCAACGGTATCCCCTACGAAAAATTGTACTATGTGCCCTTCTTTTATGCAATCAACGTGATTGCGGAACTGACAAAATAAATGCCGTTTCTTTTAATTTTTTTTCTTAACACCTTTTTGAATCATTCTATTACGATTTGTAAACGGAATCAGTACAACTTATCCTCCGGAGTCTTGATGAAGGATGGATAAGTTGTTTTTTTTGCCCCACTTCTTCTTCCGGAACGATATCGCTTCCTTTTTTTGTCGTTCCGTCACAAAATGCTATGTTTTTTGCTGATTTCTGCCATTCAAAAACAGAGGAATATGTGCTATATTTAAAGCAAATCAATCCAAACAAAATATACAGGAAACTGTTAAAATGAAAAATCTGCTTCTGCTTGGCGATTCCATCCGCATGGGGTATGACTCTTACGTTCAGGAAAAACTCGCAGGGAGAATGAATGTATTTTTCCCGGAAGAAAATTGCCGTTTCGCCCAATATACCTTGCGGACACTCAGTGACTGGAAAGGGCAGCTGTCCCTCCCGGAAATCCAGGTCGTTCACTGGAATAACGGATTGTGGGATGTGCTGCATCTCAATACC
>JAGBXB010000083.1 GCA_017629515.1 Lentisphaeria bacterium
ACAAACTCAAAAAGAACGAAATCATCCAGCTCAACATCGGTGCCCGTGTCAGCGGTTACTCCTCCTCCATCGGTCTTCCTGTTTACTTCGGTAAACTCCCCAAAGACCAGATGGCTCTTGTGGAATTCGGTCTCCGCGCCCACAAATACACCTTTGAACTTATGAAAGCCGGTGTGGAAGCCGGTTCCATCGCCAAGAAATACACCCAGTGGGGTATTGATCAGGGCTGGGGCGACTTCATGCTCTACGGTCCCGTTCATGGTCTCGGTATCCAGGAAACCGAAAGTCCCTGGATCGAAACCACCTCCAAATACAAACTCAAAGAAAATATGACCTATCAGATCGATACCTTCTTCACCGGTAACGGCTACGGCTTGCGCTGGGAACGCGGTGTCATCATCAACAAGAACGGCTGCGAGATCCTCTCCAAGAAATTCATGAGTCTCGACTGCTGCAAACTTGACTGATCATTTTTTCAGTTATTGACGACCGGCGGAAGACTGTTTCGCCGGTCTTTTTTTTCCAATGGGGTGGGGGGAATAAAATATGTGTATAAAAAAAATCGTTTCAGAATTTTTCCGGAAAGAAAACATACATCTTTTTTCTTCCTGGAGCTGGGTGCAAAGTGATTTTGCAGAAGAGTTTGCATATCTGCAAAAAAATTCACTACTTGAAAAAGATGCCCCCGGCAGCAAGTGTATCTGGGCAACCAGACAAAAGTATGTTCTGAAACTTGTTACGCCATCTGGCAGAAGTATTGCCTGTAAAAAATATCATTTGTTCCGCAATCCCCAGCATTTTCTCAACCGTGCCACCCCCGCAGGTCTGGAAGCATTGAATTATCAGGAAATCGCTTCCTTACATATCCCTACTGCCAAAATTCTTGCTGCCGGAGAGAAAAGAAGATTTTTCTTTCCCCGTGAAGCCTTTTTCATTACGGAATTTCTGGAAGGCACTTCTGACGGCAGAGAGTTCCTTTCCGGGGGACAATATTGCCATAAAACAGAGTGGAAAGATGAATTTATAAAGAAAAATATACGATATCTTGCTCTTTTCCACGATAACGACTTTCTGCATAAGGGGTTCACCCCTTTCAATATGCTGTGGAAAGAAAAACCTCTTTCATTGCAGAAAGAAGGGGATCTTCTGGATATATTCTGGATCGATGCAGCCACCTGCCGCAAGATCAAAGACAGAAAAAAACTTTTTTCCGGCAAAGGGGAAGATTTTGCACTTTTCTTCAGTTTTTTTGATTTTACAGAAGAAGAAAGAAAAGAGTATATCCTTTTTTATACGGAAAATACCCGTACACTGGAATGTTCCTTTGAGGAATTTTTCCTGTTGACGGAAAAATATTATAATAAGAAATTGGAAAAAAGAAGGCAGATAAAAAAATGAATACGAATCTTTACTTCAATTATATCTGGGGCAGTCTGGATGATGCAGGAGTCAAAAGAAGCATAAGGGAATTTCTGGATAATGGAGTGGATAAATTTGTTATTACCGATACCCAGATAAGACAAATGCTGGAAAATGAGGAAAAAATCGACTTTCTTCATAAGATCTGCCAGGATTTTCAGGTTTCTTTCGGTACCATCCACGCACCCTGCGGAAAATATCATGATTTGAATATCCCTCAAAAAGAATTGCGGGAAGGTTTGATAAAAGATCATATCCGCTCCCTGGAGATCGCAGCCTCCTTCAACTGCCGTACCTACACAGTACACATTGGGGCTGCCCCCTACTGTTATGACAAATATCCTCTGGATGTATTGCGTCCCCTTTGTATTGAGGCAGTGGAAAAACTTGTTCCCACAGCAGAAAAACTGGGGATCGTTATTGCCGTGGAAAACAGTTTTGAAAAACCCAATTCAGCAAAGGAAGTACTGGGGATCGTCAACCATTTCCGGGGGACAAAGGCAGTGGGAGTTTGTTACGATACCGGACACGCCAACTGCATGGCATCCGCCCCGGGCAAGGATAAAAGCAAATATGAACCCTATTTTCCTGTATGCTGGTGGGAAAACGGTGTGGAATGGGAAGATGGAGCAATTCAGCTTCTGAAAGAAAAAATCGTTACCTGCCATATCCACGATAACGATGGCTACGGCGATCTGCACGCAATGCCCTTTGACGGTACGATCAACTGGAAAGAACTTATGAAAGAACTTTTCAGCTGCCCGAACATGATCGACTTCCAGACGGAAGTATGCTATGCAAGCGGGAAAAACTGGGCAGGAACGCTCCTTGCACCGGAGGGCGGCTATTCCATACGCCGGGTGGTGGATACATTCCGTTATCTGGGCTTTTAAGGAGAAAAGATGAAAATATGTGCCATACAGCCCCCTTACGGGTTCAACAGAAAAGAAACAGAAAAAAGTGTTGAATTTCTCATAAAGGAACTGGACAGTTGTGATGAGTCTTTTGATCTTATCCTGACCCCGGAATATTCCAATTCCCCCGGCACACTTTCTCCGGAAGAGGCATTGTCTTTTTCCATCGCCCATACGGAAAAACTGGAAGAAGCAGCAGTAAATGCGGCAAAACGCTGTAAAAGCATTGTTGCTCTTTCCGCCTGTTTGAAAGTGGGGGATTCTTACAGGAATACCACAAGGGTTTACAATTCTGACGGCAGGATCGCCGGAGAATATTATAAACAGCAGCTTGTTCTGCGGGAGGGGGCGGAACATGGAGTGACACACTCTTATACCGCAAACTATAATCCGCCTCCCATTATTACTGTCAACGGCATCCGTCTGGGATTTCTGATCTGTTATGACACCTATTTTGATGAATATATAGCCCATTTGGCGTATAAAAAACCGGATGTGGTGCTGGTCAGCAGTTTCCAGCGGGGGGAGGATATGGATATCTTGCGTACCATGAATAAACTCCTTGCTTTCCGGTGCAATGCCTATGTTTTGCGTGCTTCGGTTTCCATGGGGGAAACAAGTACAAAAGGCGGGACAAGTCTTATTGTTGACCCCAAAGGAAAGATCCTTAAAGATATGGGGCAGAAAACCGGAAAACTTGTTATGGAGATAGAGGATATCCATGATAAAAATTACCGTACGGACAGTTACGGGGGAAGTCTTATTTCCAATACAGATTTTATTGAACAGGGGCGTACTCCTTCTTCCTACCGGGCCTGCGGAAGCTGTGTAAGACAGGATGATAAAAAAATGCCTTATCCCCGGATCTGCGCCCACAGGGGATTTAAAACCATTGCTCCGGAAAACTCTCTTCCCGCATTCGGTGCGGCGATCGCTCTTGGAGCGGATGAGATCGAGTTTGATGTGCGTTTCACTTCTGACGCTGTTCCCATATCCATCCATGACCCCGTTCTGGAACGGGTCTCAAACGGTGTGGGCAGAGTGGAGGAAAAGACTTATGAAGAACTTTTGAAACTGGATTTCGGCGCAAAAAATGCGGAACCATTCCGGGGATTGAAGATTCTGAAAGTGGAAGAGATCCTTGCAAAATTCCCCCGGCAGACGGTTCTCAATATCCATATCAAATCAGAAATCGGCAAACCCTATCCCGAAGAAAACATACAAAAAATTGCGGATCTTCTGGAAAAATATGACTGTACTGCTTATGCGTACTTTATGGGAGAGCCGGAAGTACTGGAAGCGGCACTGAAAGTTGCTCCGCAGATCCATAGATGTATGAGTGCAGGCTCATGCGATGAAACAAAATATGCCATTGTGGAACGTGCCATAAAGTGGAAGTGCCATAAAGTACAATTCTATAAACCCTGCATCACACAGGAAATGGTGGATAAGGCACACGCCAATAACCTTATCTGCAATGTATTCTGGAGCGATGATCCCGTTGAAGCGGAAAATTATTTGAAGATGGGGATGGATACCATTCTGACCAATGACTATTTCCGTATCGCACAAATTCGGGATGCTTTTATAAAGGGGAAAAATGAAAAAAATTCTTATTAAAAATGGTCTGATTTGTGACGGAACAGGCAGAGAGCCGCAAAAAGGGGATCTGCTTATCTGCGGAGATAAAATTGAAGAGCTGGGAGGGGAAATATCCTCTCCTGATGCAGAAGAAATAGAAGCAGACGGGCTTATTGTCGCCCCCGGCTTTATTGATGCCCACGCCCATTCGGATACAAGAAAGATCCTTTATCCGGAATGTAAAACAAAACTTTTACAGGGCGTGACTCTGGAAGTGGACGGAAATTGCGGCTCATCCCCCTCCTGTGTTCCGGGGGAATGTGGTTCTTACAAATGGAATGATCTGAAAGAATATATTGAAGTTCTGGAAAAAGTACAACCATCCGTCAATACCGTTGTCCTCTGCGGGCATAATTCCTTACGCAGAAGTGTCATGGGGGAGAGAAGCGATGCTCCCACGGAAGAAGAAAAACTCAAAATGAAAGAGAGCCTGAAAAATGCTCTGGAAAACGGGGCGGCAGGTTTTTCTTCGGGTCTCACCTATTTTCCCGGAAAATTTGCTGCAACAGAAGAACTCCTTTTCCTTGCAGACGCCTTGAAAGGCACCCAAAAACCTTATGTCTCCCATATCCGGAGCGAGGGGGATGATCTTCTCAATGCCGTGGATGAAGCAGTAAAAATTGCAAAGGCAGGTTCTAACCGTTTCCAGTTCAGCCATATCAAAACCATTTTTCAACGGAATTTCCATAAGATAGATGCACTTCTTCAAAAGGTGGCTTCTTATCAGAAAGAGGGGGTGAAAATCACTGCTGACCGGTATCCTTATGTACGGTCGGCAACCGTTCTTCACCAGATATTGCCGCCTCCTTATGATAAAATGAGTGATATAAAAGAACATCTTGCTTCTTCGGAAAGTTTCTGTAAAGAACTGGAAGAAGCCCTGAAAAACAGCCCCAGAGATATTCCCAGCACCATTCTTGTAAAAACCGGAAAAACCTTTGGCGAACTTGCGGAAAAGGAAAATACCACTCCGGAACACCTTGCCATGCTTGCCCTCAAGGAAAATAATATGCAGTCGGCTGTATATCTTTGTATGTCGGAAGAGAACCTCAAAAAGATCCTTCTTGAAAAGTATGTGTGTGCCGGTTCCGACGGGATCTCCGCCCAGCTGGATGATCCTGCCACATTCAATCACCCCAGGGCGGCAGGAACATTCCCCACATTCTTCCGCATGACAAAAGATCTTCTGGGAACAGGGGAAGCCATCCGCAAAATGACAAGTCTGCCTGCGGAAATATTCCATATTCCCCAACGGGGACTGCTGAAAAAAGGGTATATAGCCGATATTGTCATTTTTGATGAAAATTCTTACGATTCCCAAGCGGATTTTCAAGGGAAAAACCAGACGCCTACCGGCGTAAAAAAGGTATTTATAGCAGGAAAAATTGCTTTCGATCATTCCCATCCGGAAGAGATCTATAGATACGGGAAATTTATTGCTGTAAAATAAGAGGTATATATGGAAAACAACACGGTCAGAATCGTTTTTACTTCCGACTGGGCATCCATCCGGAAATTTGCTCCGGTAATGGAGGAAGATCCGGCGGAAGTGTATGGGGATCTCAAAGAAGATCTTGCCGCTGCCGATTTGAGGATCGTCAATCTGGAAATCCCGTTATGTGACGGCAGTACTCCTATTATCAAAAGCGGGCCGGCGTTATGGGGAAAGCCGGAAAGTATCGCTTCTTTGAAAGTTATCCCCTTTGATGTGGCAGTATGCGCCAACAATCATACATTCGATTGCGCATTGCCCGGATACGCTTCCACAAGGAAACTTCTGAAAGAAAATCATATCGTTCCTGTGGGGGCAGGGGATGATATTACAGAAGCAAGAAAACCTTTCATTTTTGAAAAAAACGGCATCAAAATCGGCTTGTTCACTCTTTCCGAAGGGGAAGATATGATGGGGGCAGGCATAGGCAAACCGGGGGTACGCCCCTGGGAAGTAAAGATCCTTGCCGATGAGATCCGGGAGAGAAGGAAAGAATTGGATGTGATCCTTGTTTCCTCCCATTGCGGTCTGGAATATCAGCCCTATCCCTCTTTTTATGTATGGGAAACATTCAAAACTCTTGCGGAAGCAGGGGCGGATCTCATCATCGGGCATCACCCCCATGTACCCCAGGGCATGACACATTTCGGCAAATGCAAAGCCTTTTTCAGTCTGGGCAACTTTGTTTTTGACCAGAAAGAATTTTTCTACCGGAAAACCGGGTTCTATCTCGCCATTGAAGTGGGAAAAGAGGGGGTTGCAAGCTGTGAAAAAGTCCCCTACCGTATCAGGGAACGCTCTTTAAAGAAATTGGAAGGGAAGGAAAAAGAGGAATTTGAAATCCTTTTTACAAAACTATCCGCCCCCCTTGCCAATGAAAAAACCGCCAGACAGGCATGGAATGCAGTTCTGGCGTATAACGGCATTGAAGGGTATAAAGAGGAATTGAAACGGATCCTTGCCAAATATGAAAGTGATCCCAAAGGGGCAGCCGCCATGCAGAGAAACCGCCTGACCTGTATTCAACACAGCACCCAATGGCTGGACGGGCTTACAAGGATCGCAGATGGAAATATTGATGATGTGCCGGAAGAGTATCTCAATATGGTAAAAGAATACATGACACGCAAGGTGGACTATGAGTAATAAAAAACAGAGGATCATAGTCTGTGATTCGGGTCTGGGGGGATTGAATATCGCCTCCGGGTATTTTTCCCCTGCCCGCAGAGAGGAAAAAGAGGAAAAAGAGATCCTCTATTTCAATGCCTTTCCGGATAAAGATCTGGGGTTCAATGATCTTACAGCATCCGGACAGGAAAAGATGCTGCAGAATGTACTGGAAGGGATGGAAAAATTTTCCCCGGATCTTTGTTTGATCGCCTGTAATACTCTTTCCATCATTCTGGAAAGACTTCTCAAATACTATACTCCCTCTTTCCCTGTGCAGGGAATTGTGGATATTGCCGTAAAAGGGATGAAAGATTTTCTGACAGAAAAAGCTCCCTCTTCCCATATTCTGATCCTGGGTACAAAAAGTACGGTGGAATCCAATATATATGCTTCCCGGCTTCTGGAACAGGGGATCGGGGCAGCAAGACTCCATTCTCTGGCGTGTCCGGGAGTGGCAAAAGCTCTGGAAAGCGGGCCGGGTGCAGAAAAAGTAAAGGCTCTTATTGCCTCCTTTGCCGCCCTTGCCCCGGAAATTCCGGCAGGAACAAAGTGCGCTCTTGCTTTCTGCTGTACCCATTTTGCCTACGGGGAGGAAATATGGAAAAATACTTTCAGGGAAAAGTGGGGGTATATTCCTGTGATACTCAATCCCAATGCCTGGATGACAGAAATGATTACAGGAAAAGGAAAAAGTTTCCGATATGTTTCCCGTATCGGGCTTTTTGACGGGGCAAAGGAAAATATGCCTTCCGTATTTATGAAAGAAGCTCCGCAGATCGCCGAAGCACTGAAAAATGTGCAGGAAGATCCTTCTTTATTTTCAATTTCAATCTCATAACAAAGGATATAAAATGACAAAAACTCCTTGTATCGTACTTGTTACCGGTTCCGGAGGCGATGCCCAGGGCTGGGGAAATATGGATGTAACAAAGTGTGTGGAAAAAGCCATTAAGGATAATGGTTTCGATTGCCGTATCATTCTTGCAGAAAACCGGGAGGAAATGGAAAAAGGATTGAAAGAAGGGCCCTGTGATATCGTATGGAGTGCCCTCTATTTTTTCACCACACGGGAAGATATTATAGGGATCCCTCCGGATGCAGTCTGGGTGGCAGATGTACTGGATGAATGGAAGATCCCCTATATCGGTCCTTCCGCCGCAACCATGAAGGCTCTTATCGGAAAATTTGATACCCACGAAGCAATGGCAAAAGCCGGCGTAAGAGTCCCCAAACATATCCTCTGTCCTCCGGCAACAGCGGAAGATGTGGATTTTTTCCCTGCCTTTATCAAACCCAACGGGGAATCCCGCTCCATCGGCATAAGCGATAAAAGCGTGGCACAGAACAGGGAGGAACTGGAAAATCAGATCCAATTCATTCAGAAAGAATTACAGCAGTCCGCCCTTGTGGAAGAGTATCTTCCCGGAAGAGAATATACCGTTCTTGTTCTGGGCAACGGCAAAAACCGGGAGATCCTCCCCGGAGAAGTCACCGTTGCAGAAGAGCATTTCGGCAAATACCATATTTTAAGGAGCGATCTGCGGGGCGTGGGACTTACCCATCTCATCCTGCCGGACGATCACATGGAAGAGGCCATTTCCCTTGCGGAACAGGCTTCCGACGCTTTGCAGTGCTTCGATCATGTGCGTATAGATATGCGGGAGGGGGCAGACGGCAAATTGCGGATCATGGAGGTCAATGGTATCCCGGGGCTGAAACCTGTAAAAAGCTGGAGTCCCCAGATCTACGCCCTTTACCATGATTGTGAAGATCCCTATACCGCCCTTATCGGAAAAGTAATAAAGAGTGCCCTGGAGAAACTCCAATGAAAAAGCGTCCCCTTATTGCGGTAAATATGTCCATGACTGTATTGAACAGCAGGGAAATCCATTATCTTATCGACTCCTATGCGGAAAGGATCTGGGCGGCAGGGGGAGATCCTTATCTTCTCCCCTCTTTACTGCATGAAGGGTACAGCAGAGAAATTTTAAGCAAAGTACAGGGCGTTCTGCTTTCCGGCGGGAAAGATTATCCCCCCTCTTTTTACGGGCAGGAACCTGTACCGGAAACAGATTTGACAAGATTGCGGCCCTCTTTTGATATCTGTTTCGGTAAAGAAGCTCTGGCGGGCTCTCTTCCCATTCTGGGGATCTGTGCCGGATTCCAGCTTTTGAATATTCTGCATGGGGGAAAACTTCTTCAGCATCTCCCCAATGCCGATGAAGCCCATAAAGGGGGATTGATGCACTCTGCAAAAATCACACAGGAAGGGTGGATGAGCCGTATTCTTTCCCTGAAAAAAGGGGAAAATTTTACGGTAAACAGTTTCCACCATCAGGCAGTAACAAAAGAGTATCTCGGAAAAGATCTTTTCATCTCCTCCCTTGCCTTTGATGGTACAGTGGAATCCATAGAAAGACCGGGAGAAAGAATGGTGCTTGGCGTCCAGTTCCATCCGGAACGCATGGATGATATCGGCCCTCTTTATTTTTCCGCCCTTGTGGAAGAAGCATCAAAAACAACATTATAAAATAAAGGTTCAGCAATGAAAAACAATTTTTTCTCCTCTCTTTTACCCATTGTGGTCATTTCTTTGCTTGCCGGCTGTAACTGCGGCAAAGTGGAAAACTCTGTTTCTTTCACAGGAAATCTGAAAAATGTTCCCGTGTGTGAAAAGAAAAAGTCCGCTCCTTTGCAAAATGCCAAATGCTTTGCAGAGGAAAAATATTTTTCCATCTATACCCCTCAAAATCCCTCCAAAGTACAGGAAACTGCGGCAAAAGAACTTTCCTCCTATCTGAAAAAACTTTACTCCTCCCCCATCATCTTCAACAACAGAAAAACTGCCAGAATGTATTTTTATATCGGCAGAACAAAAGGGGAAGCGGAAAAACTTTTTGCCGTCTCCCCCATGCGGGAATTCGGTATTTTCCCCTCTTCCGATCCTGAAAAAAGTGCCATTCTCATTGACGGGATAGATGATCCGGGGATCTCCCCCTGGGCTGTCCGGGGAAGAACAGGTACGCTTCTGGGGGTCTATTATTTCCTCAATTACTATGCCGGTGCAGAATTTTTTGCTCCCGGCAAAAAGGGGGAAAAACTTTTTCTCAATACTCCTGTCACCTTAAAGAAAGCGGATATTCCCATCCCCTCCTATCCTGCACGGGCGATCGCCTTATACTCCCGCAGCAGTAAAAAAGAGTTTACAAGTACCGACTATCATAAATTCTTCAAGCAGATGCTCTGTACACTTCCGGATTATGCAAGTCCCGACTTCTATTACATGGGGCCGGACTGGAAAACTCTGGCAAAGAAAAATCCCACTCTTCTGGGGATCAAAAATGGAAAAAGATATTACGGGAAAGATTATGATGTACCCTGCCTTACCAATCCGGAAGTCTTGCGTCTTATGGCGGAAGGGGCCGTCAAAGAGATAAAAAGACGGGGGGCAAACTGCCGTAATATCCGGATCTTCCGGGATACTTCCGCAAGGATCTGCGAATGTAAAAAGTGTTCGGAATATAAAGACATAAGCAATTACTACTATACTTTCATCAATTCTCTTGCAAAAGAGATCCATAAAGTATATCCCCATATCTATGTAATGACCCAGGAAAAAGGCAATTACTTTTATCATCCCCCCGCCGGGATCGACAAACTGGAAAACCGTTTTGTCATAGAAATTGCCGATGGCTTCCCCTCCTCCCGGAATTTTTCCAGTTCTCTGCCCATTTTTCACCAGTGGCACCAGGCGGGAGCGATCATCCTTTTCCGTCAGTACAACCGTGTGGGTTTCCAGTGGAAAGATTACCCCATCATCAACCCCATGAACATTGCCTCTCACTATAAATTCATGCAGGGGAAAGCTCTGGGAACAAGGTGGAGCGATGGCGGAAATACTTTTCTTCCCCAATCCATCCCCATGCAGTATATGCAGGCAAAGTTCCTTTTTGATGCCAATGGCGATGCAGAAAAAGTCCTGAAAAAATTCTGTTCTCTTGCCTATCCCGGAGCGGAAAGAGAGATGATGCGGTATTTTCAGATCATGGAAGACAATCATCACGCCTATCCCCAATGGGGCAATCCTCTCCACGGCGCATTGCAGTATGATAATCTTATTGAGCCTGTTGCCCTGCTGGAAAAGGCAGTAAAAAAGGTGAAAAACTCCTACTGGCTTGCTCCGGTGCTTGCTGACTTGAAAAGAGTACAAGTCATGGCGGAAAAAGAGAAAGAAGTCATGGCAAACTACAACCGGATCAAACGCGCCTTTGATGCCCAATACGGCAGAGGCAGACTTTTTACTGCCCCTCTCTTGAAAAAAGATCTTGTTCTTGACGGAAAGATCGATGAGAATTTCAGAAAAAATATCCCCTCTTTCTTTCTGATGCCCACTGTACCGGTCAAAACCCCGTTCCAGTATTCACAACTCTATATGGCAAGCAGTAAAAAAGCCCTGTTCTGCGCATTCAAAGGATTTGAAGAATATCCGGAAAAGATGGCAAAGGATGAGAAAAACATCTGGCGCAACGCTTCTCTGGAACTTATGATCGCCCCTCCGGATAAAAAATATCCCTATTTACAAGTCCTCCTTACGCCTGCGGGTATTCAAAACGTGATCTACTATGTCGCCCCCGGCAGACCGCAGGAGCTGGACCTCAAAAGTGTTGCAGGAAAAGCAAATATCCACCTTGCAGAAAAATACTGGTCTGGAGAGATCGTTATTCCCAGAACGCTTTTACGCAGTATCATCCGGCAGAATTTTGCCCGGTTTGCCGTTTTCCGCACAAGAAATATGCTGGATAAAACTCTGGAAAGACAATTTTCCGGTCTTTTCCCCGGCAGCGGAAACGCCCATGTCATAAATTTATACAGACTTATTTATATTGAAAAATGAGCCTTGTCTTATGACTCTGAAAAAACGGGGCTGCATCAAAAGTGCAGCCCCGTTTTTATTGTTTTAAATGGTAACTCTTCTGATTATTTTTTCTCTTTGGAAACAAGGAAAACCTCTTTCCAGATCCCGCCTGCTCCGCCTTTGTCGCCAACCCGTACCGTAATATACTGGGGGGTTCGGCCATCGCCTTTCACAAACTTGGTGATATCCACAGAAAAAGGCGTTGTCCAGTCATTGAGATTCACATAGGGGCGGTAATGAACTTTTTCTCCGTTGACGTAGATGGTACAGGAATCATCCACAGCACCGAAATAAAGGTAAATATCGCGTTTGCCGAACCAGTCGGCAGGGATCTTTATATCGGTGGCATACCAGGCAAAACCATTATAATTTCTGGTAAGAGCCCGGATCTCATTGGAGATGACTTTGTAATGGGCATAAGGTCTTTCCCAGTTGTTATTGGTAGCCATCACATATTTCCATTTGAGATAATTTCTGCCCTCTTTGTACCACTTTTCTTTCTGTCCGGCATCTTCCGGATCCAGTTTGAATTTCCAGAAAAGGGGTGTCTTGATGAAGGGGGGAGTAAATTCAGCAAGATCCATTACCCGTTTCAAACCGGCGATGTCCCCATAATACTGTTCTGAATATTCCAGAATCGGCAGATTGTTTTTCTGACGGTATTTCAGAAGAGCGATGGAATTTTTTTCGTTCTTTACTGTCATGGCAACATAGAAAAGACGGCCGTGTTCATTGAAGTCGGCAAGGCGTTTGACCAATGCTTTCTGAATATCGGTAAGCCCGGGGGTCTTCATAGCGGCATCCAGATATTTTCCTGCTTTCACAAAGTCGGATTCTTTGTAATAAGGCGTGATATTCTTTACCAGACCTCTGGAATAGTTGTAGAATGCACCCAGTGTGGTGATTTTATCCAGATTTTTTTCGATGCGTTTTTCCCAGACTTCTTTTCTCCAATATTCAAAATATCTGCCCACATTGCTTCCGGCATTGCCGTAGGCTTCCAGATAGTGTTTGAAACACTCTTCAAAACTTGCGGAAGGGTTCTGCATGGCTTTGGCTATGATATAATCGGAAAGCTGCACAGAGGGATTGAAGTTTTTATTACTGTCATAATCCAGACCGATACAACCCTCCTTCACCATAAGTTTCATTACATTGTAGAAATGTTTTTCAAACCCGGCAGGCAGACACATCATAGCATAATAGTAATGGCGGTTGGGACGGTAGAAAAAGTGTTTCAGCCCCATTTTCTTCCAGGAGGAAACATATTTTTCCAGTGAAGCAAGAGTAAAGGAGGTGGGCACAATGCCAATAACAATATCTTCGGAAAGTTTTTCCCGTCTGGGAGCATCCTGGGAGGCATTGTAGGCATACATGGATACTTTCACATCCTTACGGTATTTTTTGGCTCTTGCAAGAACATTATTGGCAAAATAGACGTAACGGTCTGCAAGAGCGTGCGTCCAGTCTTTCTGCTGTTCAGGGGTAAGCACATCCAGTTTCATACAGTTACTGCAATGGCAGGAAAGGATATCCGGAGCGTCATTTTCGCAAATATTCACATATTCGGGCATTCCCGCCTTTTTCCAGTTTTCAATGATCCTCGCCCAGACTTTTTCATTGCTCACGCAAAGGGCAATGATCCTGTCATACTTCTGGCTGGCAAGCACCTGCGCCATATCTCCGGAGCGTCTGCCGGCATAAGTGGGGGCGCGGCTGCCCTGATTGAGGGCAAAGTATTCCGGATGGGTCTTGCCGTACAACTTCCACCAATTGGTAAAAGCGTGACCGTATTGCGGGGGATTGTGGAATCCCATTTTCATACGGCGGTTCCAGATCCCCTGTTTGCGGATACCGCGGATATTCAATTCAGGAATGAATCTGCCTTCCGTTTGACTTACAATTACAGGATTGCGTTTGACAGCGGCGATGAGATCCACTCCCGGCCAGCGGACGCACAAAGCCTCATCCAGAAAGGTATAGACTGCATGATTGATCCCGAAATCATATTCCGTATCGCCGAAGAAATATGCTGCTTTATCTGTGACGATATATCTGCCTTCCTCCTTTTTGAAAGTTTTCTTTGTTCCTTTGGGGGCTTTTCCCACATGGAAAACATATTTTCCCGGGGGGATTTTGGAAGCGGGAACGATGGGAACCTGCCCGCCGCCGATAAGTTCCAGATGGGTTTTCAGATCTTCTGAAATCACTTTCAGGGAACTGGTTTTCTGCACGATGACAGAATTTTTCAAATCGATCTTCACCGCTCCGGCAGAAAGAACTGCTCCTGCGGCAAAAAACAGCAGTATTATTAAAATTTTTTTCATTATTACATCCTGTATTCACAAAAAAATGCGGGGGGATGCAATAACATCCCCCCCTTTTTTCAACAGAACAAATGTTTTTCTGTTCTGATTATTTTTTCTCTTTGGAGACAAGGAAAACCTGTTTCCAGATCCCGCCTGCACCGGATTTGTCTTCCACTCTCACAGTAATATACTGGGGAGTACGGGCATTGCCTTTGACAAATTTGGTGATGTCCACAGTAAAGGGAGTTGCCCAGTCGCTGGGGTTGATATAGGGGCGGTAATGGGCTTTTTCCCCGTTGATATATACTGTGCAGGATTCATCCACCGCACCGAAATAGAGATAGATACTGCGTTTGCCGAACCAGTCAGCGGGAATTCTTACGCTTGTGGCGTACCATGCGATACCATCATAGTTTTTGGTCAGAGCACGGATCTCTTTGGAGATGGCTTTGTAATGGGCATAGGGAGCTTCCCAGTTTC
Organism: Lentisphaeria bacterium; assembly: GCA_017629515.1. Classification (GTDB taxonomy): domain Bacteria; phylum Verrucomicrobiota; class Lentisphaeria; order Victivallales; family UBA1829; genus RGIG5327. The sequence continues at coordinate 14,341 of JAGBXB010000083.1, forward strand.
TGTTGGTCGCCATCACATCTTTCCATTTGGTATATTTTCTGCCTTCTTTATACCAGGCTTCTTTTTCACCCACATCTTTGGGGTCAAGTTTGAACTTCCAGAAAAGATCGGTCTTGATGAAGGGAGGAGTAAATTCAGCAAGATCCATTACTCTCTTCACTCCGGCGGCATCTCCATAGTACTGTTCAGTACCGTGCAGAACTTTCAAACCGTTTTTCTGACGGAATTTCAGAAGTTCCAGAGAAGCATTGTCATTTTTTGCAAGAATGGCTTTGACGAAAAGACGGCCGTGTTCATTGAAGTCCACAAGGCGTTTGACCAGTGCTTTCTGATCATCGGTGAGACCGGGGGTCTTCATAGCGGCATCCAGATATTTACCGGCTTTGACAAAGTCTTCCGTATTGTAGTAGGGAGCGATATCTTTTATAAGACCTCTGGAATAATTGTAGAATGCACCCAGTGTGGTGATCTTGTCCAGGTTCTTCACGATGCGTTTTTCCCAGACCTGTGTTCTCCAATATTCAAAATATTTGCCCACATTGCTTCCGGCTGCGCCGTAGGCATCCAGATAGTGTTTGAAACTTTCTTCAAAACTTGCAGAGGGATTCTGCATGGTTTTGGCAAGAATGTAGTCGGAAAGCTGTACAGAGGGGTTGAGGGTCTTTCTGGAGTCGTAATCGAAACCGATACCGCCCTGATCGATCATGAATTTCATTACTTTGTAGAAGTGTTTTTCAAACCCGGCAGGCAGGCACATCATGGCAAAGTAGTAGTGGCGGTTGGGGCGGTAGAAGAAGTGTTTCAGCCCCATTTTCTTCCAGGAGGAAACATAGTTTTCCAGAGAACCAAGAGTAAAGTTGGTGGGAACTACACCGATGACTACTTCATCCGCAAGTTTTTCTCTCTTGGGAGCATCCTGGGAGGCGTTGTAGGCATACATGGATACTTTCGCATCCTTGCGGTATTTTTTTGCTCTTTTCAGAACTTCATTGGCAAAATAGACGTAACGGTCGGCAAGGGCGTGTGTCCAGTCTTTCTGCTGTTCGGGTGTGAGCACATCCAGTTTCATACAGTTTTCGCAATGACAGGAAAGCTGATCGGGAGCATCATTTTCGCAGATGTTCACATATTCAGGCATACCGGCGGCTTTCCAGTCTGCAATGATCTTATCCCAGACTTTTTCATTACTCACGCAAAGGGCGATGATCCTGCCCAGACGCTTGTCCGCCATAGCCTGTGCGATATCGCCGCTGCGGTTGCCGAGACTTGTGGGGATGCGTCTGCCGTTGTTCAGAGCAAAATATTCAGGATGGGTCTTACCGTATTTTTCCCACCACTTGGTGAAAGCATGACCATACTGGGGGGGATTGTGTGTTCCCATTCTCATACGACGGTTCCAGATACCCTGACCGCGGATGCCGCGGATGTTCAGTACAGGGATAAATTTTCCTTCCGTTTTGCTTACGGTAACAGGGTTGCGTTTGACAACAGTAATGTGGTCGGGGCTGGGCCAGCGGACGCCAAGAGCCTCATCCAGGAAAGTATAGACTGCGTGGCTGATCCCCTGATTGCGGCGGGGGTCGCCGAAGAAATAGGCGGCTTTGTCTGTAATGACATATCTGCCTTCTTCCGGTTTGAAAGTTTCTTTGGTGCCTTTGGGGGCAGTTCCCACATGGAAAACATATTTTCCTGCGGGGATCTTTGAAGCAGGGACAATGGCAACTTTGCCGCCGCCGATAAGTTCCAGATGAGTTTTCAGGTCTTCGGCGATCCCCTTCTGGGATCCGGTTTTTACGACGATCACTGCATTTTTAAGATCGATCTTCACATCTTTGGCAAAGACCGCCGCTGCTGCCGCGAAAAGCAGAAGCACTGTTAAGAGTTTTTTCATTTTTTTCCTTTCGGTTTGTTTTTTATATTTTCTGTTCGATTTATTTATCCTGATTACTCATTCACCCAGTGAAATATTCCGGAAGTGGCTAAGGTATCGTCATGTCTTCTGGTAGGACGGAATTCCGGCAGATAACGCAACTCTCTTCCATACTTTTTGAATGGTCTCACAGAACCGGAAAAAGTTACGGTATTGGCACTGCGGGCGCCGTCGTGGAGCAGATAGATCCCGTAATAACTCAAATCCCATTGCCCGCGGAAAGGCTTGCTGGTACTGGTTGTGCAGTTGTAAATGTTGTCACCGGGTTTTGTCTGGTCTGTGGGAAAGGATGCAGCTTTATCATTGTTGTAAAGAATCGCAGTATCTCCAAACAGAACAACTTCATTTCCGCCTTTTTCCCGTACAAGTTCCATGGTTTTGATGGGGCGCAATGCTCCGGAAGAATAGGCTTCCTCTCCGAATGTGCCTCTGTTTATTCCATAAGTGGACCGGTACCGCCATCCTGTGTCATCAGGCCATTGCCCCGCAACATTTGACGCATTGGTGGGACAGCGGAAAATCTTACCGTGAGGCAGATAGTTGAATAACTGCATCATGCTGTACCAGGCGATTCCGTTGGTTCTACCGGGAATAAGAGCTTTGGAATAATACCTTGTTACATTCCAGTCTTTGAAATCACTGCTATAGAACATTGCCACCATGTGCATCTGTTTCAAATTGTTTTTACAACTGATCCCCCGTCCTTTTTCTCTTGCAGAATTCAATGCGGGAAGAAGCATCCCGGCAAGAATAGCGATGATGGCAATAACGACCAGTAATTCAATGAGTGTAAACTTATTGTGAAACTTCATTACACTTCCTTTCTTTCTTTTTATCCTGTTCCTGTTTTACTTCATTACTATTTCTTTTCATGGAGATTTTTTTACCCGAAAATTCCCCAGTCAGTTTAATATAAACCATAAAACACGAAATGTCAAGTGTTTACGATATAATAATATTGTCAAAATGTATTACAATTCTGACAAAATGCGTTTTTTTTGCTGTTTTTTTGTAAAAAAGTGAGAATCGCAATGGCGCAATAATGGCGGTAATAAAAAAATATAGGAATTTCAGGAATGATTTATGAAAAAGTTGAGAAAAAGGAGAGAGACATTTTTTCTCCCATCACTCCCGCAATTCTCATCTCCTTCAGCAAACACACAAAAAAAACGCACCCCGGAAACTCTCTCCAACATCCGGGGTGCATTTGTTATACAGTTGTAAAAAAATTACTGTTTCATCTTGGAAACCAGCCAGACCCGTTTCCAGATCCCGCCCGCTCCGGCTTTATCTTCCACCCGTACGATAATGATCTGGGGTGTACGGGCATTGCCTTTCACAAACCTGGTGATATCCACAGTGAAAGGTGTTGTCCAGTCATCGCGGTTGACATAAGGACGGTAATGCACTTTTTCCCCATTCACATATACTGTGCAGGATTCATCCACCGCACCGAAATAAAGATAAATATTGCGTTTGCCGAACCAATCCGCAGGAATGGTGATATTGGTGGCGTACCAGGCGATCCCGTCATAGTTTTTGGTCAAAGCACGGATCTCTTTGGAAATGGCTTTGTAATGACCGTAGGGATTTTCCCAGTTTTTGTTGGTCGCCATCACATCTTTCCATTTCAGGATCTTTCTGCCGTCTTTGAACCAGTTTTCTTTGACTCCCACATCTTTGGGGTCAAGTTTGAATCTCCAGAAAAGAGCGGTCTCCTTGAAAGGAGGAACAAATTCAGCAAGATCCTGTACCCGTTTCAGACCGCAGACATCGCCGTAATACTGTTCTGTTTCATCCAATATTTTCATACCGTGTTTCTGACGGAATTTCAGAAGAGCGATAGAATCATTGTCCGTCTTTTTCACAATGGCATTATACATAAGGCGGCTGTGTTCATTGAAGTCGATAAGTTTCTGAACAAGTTTCTTCTGATCTTCTGTGATACCTTTGGCTTTGAGAGCTTCTTCAAGGCAGTTCCCGGCAGTTACAAAGTCCGATTCCTTATAGTAATCTTTCAACAGCCAGACAAGTCCTCTGGTATAGTTGAAGCAGATCCCCACATCAGTAATTTTATTGATATTCTTTTCGATGCGTTTTTCCCAGACCTGTGTTCTCCAATATTCAAAATATTTTCCCACATCTTTCCCCGCATTGCCGTATGCTTTGAGGAAATCATTCATCCAATACTCATAGGATTTGGAGGGATCCTGCATTCCTTTGGCAATCAGATAATCGGAGATCTGAATGGTGGGGTTGATATTTTTGTGGGAGTCATAATCAAAACCGATGGAGCCCTGTTTATACATAAACTGCATCACATCAAAGAAGTGTTTATGAAACCCTGCGGGGAAAGAAAGCATATTGTAATAATAATGCCGGTTGGGACGGTAGAAGAAGTGCTTCAAACCCACGTTCTTCCAACTGGAAACATACTCTACAAGGGAGGGCATGGTAAAGTTGGTGGGCACAATGCCGATAACGATATCTTCCGGCAGTTTCTCTCTTCTGGGAGCATCCTGGGAAGCATTGTAGGCATACATGGAAATTTTAGCATCTTTCCGGTATTTTTTGGCTTTGGCAAGCACGCCTTTGGCAAAATAAATGTAACGGTCGGCAAGAGCGTGAAGCCAATCTTTTTTCTGTTCTTCGGTAAGTACATCCAGTTTCATGCAGTTTTCACAATGGCAGGAAAGCTGGTCGGGAGCATCATTTTCGCAAAGGTTGATGTATTCCGGCATCCCCGCTTTTTTCCAGTCGGCAATGATCTGATCCCATACCTTCTCATTGCTGACGCAAAGAGCAATGGCTTCGGTGATCCCAGGGGCAAGAGCCTGGGCGACATCGTTGCTGTTTCTGCCCAGCTGCGTGGGATAACGTTTACCGTAATTGAGTGCAAAATATTCCGGATGGGTTTTGCCGAATCTGTTCCACCATTTGGTGAAAGCGTGACCATACTGGGGGGGATTGTGGCTGCCCATTCTCATACGACGGTTCCAGATACCCTGACCGCGGATACCGCGGATATTGAGAACGGGAACAAAAGAGCCTTCCAGTTTGCTGACAATAACAGGATTGCGTTTTACTGCAATGATGTCATCCACATGGGGCCATTTTACATCCAATGCTTCTTCCAGAAAGGTATAAACCGCATGGCTTGCCCCCAGATAACGGAATGTGTCACCGTAAAAATAAGCGGCTTTATCAGTGACAAGGTATCTGCCTTCTTCCCCTTTATAATCCTGCTTTGCTCCTTTGGGGGCAATTCCCACATAAAAAGCATATTTTCCCGCAGGGACCTGTTTTGTGAATACAATGGGTACTTTACCGCCGCCGATAAGTTCCAGATGTTTCTGGAAATCACTGGCAAGATAATCATACGCTTTGTTCGGCCGTACGATCACTGCATTTTTAAGATCGATCTTTACCTCTTTGGCAAAGACTGCAGCCGCTGTGATCAGCAGCAGAAGCATGAGAAAAATTTTTTTCATTTTTTTCCTTCCTTTTTGAGTTTATATCATATTGCGATTTATATTATCAGGGTTCGCTGATCCAGTCGTGATATGTCCTGCCGAACCTGCGGACAGGCCGGAATGGATCGGTATAACGCAACTGGGAAGTGCGGTTTTTATAAAGGGCGACATGCCCGCCGAATGTTACCGTATTGGCATGAGCGTTCGACCCGTTGCCGTGACGCAGATGGAGAGAATAAACCCTCTTATCATCCATATATGTCCATCCGGTGAAACTATATACCTCATTGTAAGAATTTATACCCAGACCAGGCTTACTGGAGGTATGGGGGATAACATAACTGGTACCGCTTCCGAAAGTGGCAGTATCACCGAAAACCACATTATTGGGACCGTATTGGGATTTTTCCAGGATCGCACCGTTAAGGAATGGCATATTGTCATCTGTACCGTATGTTCCGTTATTGATTCCGTAATGGGTTTGATAATTCGCCGCGCCATCGTCTTTATTGATCACGCCCAGTACAACTTTTCCGGTTGTAGCACAGGTATAGATCTTGCCCCTTTTCACATAGCCGAGATAATGGAACCAGGCAGCCCAGTGCGCTCCACCGAATCCGGCAGAATCAGATACTTTATAATCTGTATAAAGATACTGTTTCATACACCAGTTTTTATAATCATCCCGGTAATGGGCAAACCCCATTCCCAACTGTTTCAGATTATTTTTGCAGGAAGCATCATACGCCTGCTTTCTGGCATTGTTCAAGGCGGGCAGCAACATCCCGGCAAGAATGGCGATGATGGCAATAACTACCAACAATTCGATAAGAGTAAAATTGTGCCGTCGCATAATATACATTCTGTTTTCTCCGTTGAGTTTCTTTTTATTATTTTTTGTACTTTCCACACTTTCATTGTTTCTCATTTTGTGCGGGGAAAATACTTTTCTTTTCACATAATATATATTATGCGAAACAGAAAACACCGTCATTTTCTGTTACTTACTGAAAAATTATTAATACAATATTATACATGTAACGATGAAAATTTCAAGAGAGAAATAAAAGTTTTTTCTGTAGGGCGGGAAAATAACAGGAAATAACACAGAAGACCGGGCGACATGGGAGGGATTTTTCCCCATATCCTTCATCCCCATCACTCCCATTTTCTCATATCCCGCACAGGCAGGAAAACCCTGCGGCAAAAAGCAGAAGCACTGTTAAGAGTCTTTTAATTTTTTTCCTTTCTTCAATGAATATTTTATATTATCTATTTGCTCAATCATTCAGCCAATGGAAAATGCCTGATGTGGTAATAGAGTCATCATTGCGTCTGGTAGGACGGAATTCCGGCAGATAACGGAGCTGTTTTCCATACTTTTTGAAGGATTTGACTGATCCGGAAAAAGTTACAGTATTGGCACTTCTGGTACCGTCATGCAATAAATAGATCCCATAATAACTGGCATCCCATTCACCACGGAAAGGGAAACTTTGACTTGTAGTACAATTATTGATATAATCGCTGGGTTTGGATTCCGGAGAAGCGAAAGACGCAATGCGTGTATTTGTACTGCGTACAGCAGTATCGCCGAACATGATGGCTTCATTCCCGCCTTTTTCCCGCACAAGTTCCATTGTTTTGATGGGTCTGCCCGCTCCGGAGGTATAACCTTTATCCCCGAATGTACCTACAGTTATCCCGTAAGTAGTCTGGTAGGCATAACCACTGTCGTTGGGATATCCGCCCTGGACATTTGCCGCATTGGTGGGGCAGCGGAAGATCTTGCCGTGAGGAAGATATTTCAAAATCTGCTGCACATTGAACCAGGAAAGCGCAGTTGTTCTACCGGGAATAAGAGCTTTGGTATAGGTTCTTGCCATGTTCCATTCTTTAAAGTCACTGTTGTAAAACATTGCTGCCATGTGCATCTGTTTCAAATTGTTTTTACAACTGATCCCCCGTCCTTTTTCCCTCGCAGAATTCAATGCGGGAAGCAACATCCCTGCAAGAATGGCGATGATGGCGATAACAACCAATAATTCGATGAGAGTGAATTTCTGACGTCGCATAATATACATTATGTTACCTCCTTTGTGTTCGTTTTTATTTTATTTATTGTTTTTATATTTTTCAAAAATTTTATTTCAAGCTCAAAATTTTTCTTTTTTACTTCACATAATGTATATTATGCGACGTCAGAAATTCACTCTCATCGAATTATTGGTTGTTATCGCCATCATCGCCATTCTTGCAGGGATGTTGCTTCCCGCAT
>JAGBXB010000009.1 GCA_017629515.1 Lentisphaeria bacterium
ACAGGGAGATATTTCAGTTTGATCCGTGTTCTCATCCGGTGTATCGCTCTGGATGTACGGGATGAATTGAAAGAAGCCTGGGGAGCGATCATTGCCGCAGGCGGGCCGGAAAAAGTCCCCCTTGCCATGGCGGAATTTGAGCGGCTTCCTTTCCCGTATGCGGAAGCCTCCCTTGCGGCAAAAAAATTACGCAAAAGTAAAGATAATTCCGCTCTCGATATAGCCGCCACCACAAGAAAATGGAGTGATTTTGCAAGAAATCAGTATAAAAAAGCCACCCGTCTTGCAAAGGAAGGAAAATAAAAATGTTTACAAAAATCATCCGGTATTTCATCATTCTTTCCCTGCTTTTCTTTTTTGCCGTATTTCTTTTCCTCCCGGTTTTTACCGTTGTGGAACAGGGGTGTAAAATATCGCTCTTTCAGGAAATATTCCGCAATGCTCTTTATTTGCAGGGATTATTCAATTCTCTCTGTATAGCCGTAACGACGACTTTTCTTGTACTTCTTATTGCTCTTCCATTGGCACTCTTTTTTGACCGGTATGATTTTCCCGGGAAAAATCTTTGCGGGATAAGTGTCATGCTCCCCATGATCCTGCCGCCCTTTGTAGGAGCATTGGGTTTTCAGCAGATCCTGGGGCATTACGGCATCATCAATACCCTTCTGGCAAAACTGGGATTTTCCCCCATAGATTTTCTTGGCGGAAGCGGGTGTTTCTGGTCGGTTTGTGTGATCGAAGCATTGCACTTATATCCGATCATGTATCTCAATCTTGTCACTTCTCTGGGCAATATCGATCCCGCCCTTACGGAAGCGGCAAAGAATCTGGGGGCAGGCAAATGGACGATTTTAAGAAAAATCATCTTCCCCATGCTGAAACCCGGACTTCTTGCAGGGGGCAGTCTCGTTCTGATCTGGAGTTTTACGGAACTGGGTACGCCCCTTATGTTCGGGCTTACCCGTACAACAGCGGTACAGGTTTTCAACGGGATAAATGAGATCGGCACAAATCCCCTCCCCTATACCCTTGTACTTGTGATGCTGGGATCCTCATTGCTTCTTTATCTTCTTTCCCGTTTTTTCCTGCGTTCCGGCAACAATACGGCTACAGGTAAAGGCAGTATGGGTACTGCTTCCGTAAAGGCGAAAGGCATTGCCGCTTTTGCCGCACCGGGGGCATTTCTCCTTGTGACATTTCTTGCGGCTGCCCCCCATCTGGCACTTGTACTTACAGCATTCACCCGTTCCTGGTATAAAACCATTCTTCCGGAACATTTTACCCTTATGCACTTTGAAAATGCCCTTTCCCACAAGATCGTCATTCCCTCCATCATCAACAGTTTGAAATACTCCTCCCTCGCCATGCTCCTTGCCCTTGTTACAGGAACCCTTATAGCCATTATCGTTGTCCGCTGGAAGTTCAAAGGGGCATTTATTCTTGACCTTCTTGCCATGACTCCCCTTGCAGTTCCGGGCATTGTGATTGCTTTCGGTTTTCTGGGGATGAGCGTCAAATATTCCTGGGCGAATGATTTATTCAATCCTGTGGATAACCCCCTGTTTCTTCTGGCGGCGGCGTATGCGGTAAGAAGGTTGCCCTATGTGGTAAGAAGCGTTGCCTCCGGGTTGGAACAGACCCCGGAAGAACTGGAAAATGCCGCCCGCAATCTGGGCAGTTCTCCAGCCGGAGCGTTTATGAAGATCACAGTACCCCTCATTACGGCAAATCTTCTTGTGGGAGCACTTTTTGCTTTCAGTTTTTCCATGCTGGAAGTTTCCGATTCTCTGATCCTTGCCCAGAAAGCAGCGTTTTATCCCATTACCAAAGCGTTGCTGGAACTCTCCCTTATTCTGGGCTCCGGCCCTGTTACCGCCTGCGCTTTCGGGGTCTGGACAATGGCATTTATGGCGGCGACATTAGGTGCGGCGGCAATATTGCTCGGGAAAAAGATCGGTTCTATTTTCCGGCTGTAAAAATGGGGAAGTAAAAAAATCCCGCTTCTCCGTACGTCTCCGTACGTCTCCGTACCTATCCGTACCTATCCGTACCCATCCGTACCCATCCGTACGTCTCCGTACCTTTCCTATCAAGCTCTTAATTCAGGATTTTCTTGAAAAGCCCTGCGCCATAGCAGAGGATCATGAAAATCATTACAGGAGCAATAAAGCGGATGAAAAATGCCCAGGAAGCCATGGGAAACTGTAAAATCATTCTGTGTTTATTCAGATCAAGTTCCACATGTTCAAGTTTTGTTCCCCTGTAAATTTCTCTGGAAATATGTTTCACGCCCCACGTCCAGCCGGAGAAGATGGCAAGCGCAAGTCCGTTCATGGGCAATATCCAACTGGAACAGTAGAAGTCCACATCATCAAAGAATGAGCCTTTTGCACTGCCGAAAATCTCTTTGATTATATCATGCAGTTTCGGGAAAGCATTATAGGAAACGATACTGTAGGAAATAACCACCATGAGACTGCCGATCAGGACGGAAGAAAGCAATACTGCCGCACGCCGTTTCATTCGCAAACGGGAGATGAAAGAAGCGGAAACGGTTTCCAGAAGACTTATTCCGCTGGTAAATGCGGCAATAAACATAAGGATAAAAAAGAGTCCGCTCCACAACCAGCCAAGATTTCCGGGAATGGCATTGAAAGTTACAGGGAGGATATTGAAGATAAGCCCGGGACCTGCGGCAGGATTCATCCCCATGGCAAAAACAGCAGGGAAGATGGCAAATCCCGCAAAAAGTGCAATACATGTATCCAGTACAGCCACATAACAGGCAGACTTTACAATATCCCGGTTTTTAGGCAGGTAACTGCCGTACACAATAAGGATCGCCATCCCCAGACTCAAAGAATAAAACGCGTGTCCCAGTGCTTCCAACACCCCTTTGGCTGTGATATTGCTGAAACGGGGGGTGAGATAAAAATCCAATCCTTTTATGGCGCCGGGAAGAGTAAGGGAACGGATCACAAGAACCAGAATAATTCCAAGCATGAGCGGCATGACAAGTTTGGAAACTCCTTCAATACCTTTTTTCACCCCGAACCAGCATACCACACAGCAGGCAATAATGAAAGCCCCTCCGAAAATGGCAGAAAGATGACCGTTGGAAGCAAGCTGCACAAAAGCCGCTGACGCTTCTGCGGTCTCCTTGAAGGCAAGAGCGTTGGTAAAGGCAAGATAGGTATAATAGATAAGCCAGCCGCCGATAATGGCATAATAGGAAAGGATCACACCGGCAACAAACACATTGGCAAATCCGATAAAACCCCACCCCCATATCAGCATCAGAGCAGAAAGCACAAGAACCAGGCACCCTAATTCAAGCGAATCATTCATCAGCAGCATCGTACCCAATCCCAGCCCGTAACCGCCAAAAAGTTTCGGCATAAAAGAGTTCCGGGGAGCAAGTTTTTTCAATGCGCCGATGGCATCACTGCGGGAGGCGCGTCCCACGGCAAATTCGCCGATCATACAGGGCAAACCTACAAGGAGGATACAGAGGATATAAATAAGAACAAAAGCCCCACCTCCATTCAATCCTACTATGTAAGGAAATTTCCAGATATTGCCAAGCCCGATAGCAGACCCTGCCGCCGCCATAATAAAACCGAAACGGCTGCCCCAATGTTCACTGTGATTATTTTCTACACTCATATTTTTCCTTTATTCTCAATACTTTGTTCAATCTTACTTTTTTATGCGGAACGCTCCGCTCACTTCGTTACACGGAACGCTCCGCCTCTCCACTCCTGTTCCTGGAAAGAGTAAAGCTGTGAGCATTTTCCAGTGCTTTCAAATTCTGCACGCACTTTTTCATATTCTGAATGAAGGATCCCGGCAAGGATCAATACCCCTCCATCCATACAGCAGGAAAGAAGTTTCTCTTTCCCCTGGATAAGCGCACTGGAAAGGATGTTTGCCACAACGATCTCATACTCATATTCCGCTGAAAATTCCATAAGGGAACACGCCTTTACCGAATATTTTTCAGACGGGACATTGTTGACAGAAGCGTTTTCCACTGCTACTTCAATGGTATCCGGATCAATATCAAAAGCATCAGCTTTTGCTGCGCCCAGTTTACTGGCGGCAATAAACAAAATCCCCGATCCGCTTCCCGCATCAAGCATTTTAAAATCGACATTGCCTTTTTCAATAAGTTCCTGTGAAAATTTATCAATGGCGGCAAGACAGAATTTTGTGGTGGCATGCTGACCTGTACCGAAACTCATTCCTGGATCAAGGGTGATAAGAGTCTGCCCTTCTGCGGGTTTGAAATCGCTCCATGAAGGGGCGATGGCAAGGCGGGGGGAGATGACCATGGGTTTGAAATGGATCTTCCAGGATTCCGCCCAGTCTTCTTTTTTTACTTCGCCGAGAATGAAATCATCAATGATGACCCCGAACTCCTTATAGGATGGAGCATTTTCTTCCAGAAAACGTTTTGCATTCTGTGCTTCTTCCGGCGTCATGAAATAGAGAGTATGACGGATCTTTCCGCTTTCCTCATCTTTCCATGAACTCAAATCATATCCCAAAGCGGACAACAATTCCGGAGCGGCCTCTCGGCATCCGGAATGATCCGCAAGTGAACAACAATAGATGATTTCATCGATCTTTGTCATTTTTACCTCGCTTTCCATATATTATAAAAAGAACATCCTATAAATTTACACGGAAAAGTGGGATTTTTCAAGGAAAATACGATTTTTTTTCAAAATTCGCTTGCATTTTCTCAAAACACGGGTATATTAAATGGCATAGAAGGGATCAATAACTCTTTCGGCGTGGTACTCAAAGGGTTAAGGGAGCGGTTTGCAAAACCGCGATGTATGGGTTCGAATCCCATCCACGCCTCCATTTTGAATTTGATGCCGTTTCCGTTTGGAAACGGCTTTTTTATTTCCACAGGATCTCCGGAAAGCATAAACAAAAAAAAGGATGCTGGTACGGTCTTTTCCATACGCATCCTTTTTCAGGTAAGACAATAAAGAGAAAATCTTATTCGATTACCGGCACTTCCGCTTTTCCGGAAAGAGCAAGATTTTTTTCCAGAAGTTCTTTCACATGGGCAGAAAGTTCAAAACAGCAATCAAAATCACTTTGAGAATCTTCACTGCTTGCCGAAAGCAATTTCATGTGGATCATGTTATAAACGATATTGCCCACATCCGGCCCGCTGTGTATATTCCAATCTTCCAATACACAAACTGCCAATGGGCCGAACTGCTCAATGGCATATTCACAGAATCCTTCCACAAGTTCGCTTCCGGTAACATGCCGCTCCCCTTTGGGATTATGCACCTTATTGCATTTTTTCACTGTATAAGTTACGGATTTTTCCACAAATGCGTAAGCCTCTTTACAGTAACGGGAATCTCTTTCCACGATCTTTTCCACAATCGTATCAAAATGGCTGTTTTCCATGATTTTTCTCTTTTTTTACCCACTTTTATGTTCTTTTGCTTTAAATATACTTCTCTTTTGCGAAAAAAACAGCCGGAAACTTGATTTTTTCCGTTTTTGTATTATTTTAAAAGATATACCCTATTATTTCACCAACAACTTATTTATATGGAGAATGAAATGAAAGTAGTTGTCGCCTATTCCGGAGGTTTGGATACCTCCGTCATCGTCAGCTGGGTCAAAGAGACCTACAACGCCGAAGTCATCACCTACTGTGCCGATGTGGGACAGGAAGAAGAACTGGACGGTCTGGAAGAAAAAGCCATCGCCACCGGTGCTTCCAAATGCTATATCGACGATATCCGGGAAGAATTTGCCAGAGATTTCATCTTCCCCATGATGCAGGCAAACGCCATCTACGAAGGCACCTACCTTCTGGGTACCTCCATCGCCCGTCCCCTTATCGGTAAGAAACTTGTGGAGATCGTCCGCAAGGAAAATGCCGATGCCATCTGTCACGGTGCCACCGGTAAAGGCAACGACCAGGTCCGTTTTGAACTTGCCGCATACGCCATGGAACCCAATATCAAAGTCATCGCCGCATGGCGTGACCCCAAATGGACATTCCATTCCCGTACCCAGATGATCGACTATGCCAATGCCCACAATATTCCCATCAAATCCACCGCTGCAAAACCCTACAGTATGGACAGAAACCTTCTGCACATCTCCTTTGAAGGCGGTATTCTGGAAGATCCCTGGATGGCTTGTCCTGAAGACATCTGCTGCCTGACCACTCCCCTTTCCAAAACTCCCGATACTCCCGAAGAAGTCATCATCGAGTTTGACAAAGGGATTCCTGTAAAAGTCAACGGTGAAGCTCTTTCTCCCGCTGCTTTGATGAAAAAACTCAACGTTCTCGGCGGCAAACACGGCGTAGGCAAAATCGATATCGTGGAAAACCGTTTTGTGGGTATGAAATCCCGCGGGGTATATGAAACTCCCGGCGGTACCATTCTCCACCACGCTCACAGAGCGATGGAATCCATCACCATGGACCGTGAAGCCATGTCCCTGCGTGACTCCCTCATCCCCGCCTATTCCAAGATGGTTTACAATGGGTTCTGGTATGCTCCCGAACGGGAAATGCTCCAGGCTGCCATTACAGAAAGTCAGAAATATGTAACAGGGGAAGTGCGTGTCATGCTCTTTAAAGGAGCCTGCCATGTGAACGGCCGCCGTTCTCCCTATTCTCTCTTCAATCCTGAACTCTGCACCTTTGAAGAAGATTCCATCTACGATCAGACCGATGCCACAGGCTTCATCCGCCTCAACGCACTGCGTCTGCGTACTCTTGCCAACAGCGCACAGAAACGCTATTGATGATCTCTTCCTCTTTCAGGAAGCAAGCCAAAAAGGGTGTTGTAAAACCTTAACAGGGTTGCAACACCCTTTTTTCATTTATTTACACATAAAGCATAGTGAAAAATCACAATATTTTGAAGAGGGTATTTATTTTTGCCATTGTTCAAGTCCCGCAGGGACGGTAGAATATAGCCCGGGGTTTCAACCCCGGGAAAATATGTTTCCACCATGAATGAAGTCCCGCAGGGACGCAGGAAAAATACCTGCCGGATAGAGATGAAACGCTATAAGCCTGTGTGGTGATTACAAAAACCAGCCCTGTAAGGGCATATTCCTCAAAAAATATGTTTGAGCTACTCTGATTTATTTGAATATTTACCAAACTTTTTTCATTTTTTGTGCAGACACAATGAAAAAAAATCCATCGTACTTTTGCAACACCCTTTTTTCATTTATTTACACATAAAGCATAGTGAAAAATCACAATATTTTGAAGAGGGTATTTATTTTTGCCATTATTCAATCCCTCCTGGTCTTTTTTCGTTTGGGGATATATAATCCCCAAACGGGAACCCACGGGCTTGATTCTTAATATCCGTCGGGGATTTTGAGTTCTCCAAACAAAAAAAACGGGGCTGCCGCACTTTTGCAACAACCCCTGTTTTTTTATTTACGTATTCTCAGATCCAACCAGCCTCTCTCTTACCGTTCTTTCCAGGAATCGGGGTCAAAATCCATTGCATTGCGCAGAGCAGTGCTGCTTTCGTACAATCCGCCGGAACGGTTTCTTGCCAGCCACAATTCCTCATGTTCGGCAATCACATGACGCAAGCCATCCTTGAATTTTGCCGGCTCCCATTTGGATTTATCCCCCAATACTCTGCGCAGGAAAGAAAGGGAAACCAAACTCATCTGAAACGCATTGAGTAATTCCCTGTTTTCCAGAACAAATCCTTCAAAGGGATGGGAAATGAGTTCAGAATACAGTTTCCGCATGTGTTTTTCCACCTTATCGGTTTCCGCAGGTTTCATATCCTGAAGCCATTGGGATACATGGGACTCCCGCATAAAGGAAGGAATGATCCTGCCGAATGCGGTACTGTTGCTTACTCTGGTCTTGAAATCGTCATAGATCCGGCCTGCATCCATAAGGAATTTACCCAATCTCGTTGCTTCGTTGCGGTTCTTTCCCGGAGCAAAGCCAAGAGCAATACCATAGGGAAGCAATTCTTCCGATTCTTTCACACTTTTGACATTCCACGCCAGTGCGCCGCCGTAAGAGATACCCGGCCAGCTTATGGGATAATACTGATGATGTCCCCCATCGCCCCAATCGGTCATAAGAATACCTTGTGCACCGTTGCGGCAGCCATTGGTAACGGCATTGGAAATATTGCCGAGCATATTGGTAGTACGCCCCAGCATGGTCTGCCATGCGGAAGTTCCGGGACAGACGAGGAAAGGCACTTTGGAGGCGGCAAATTTTTCTGTATCTTCCTTGAAGGGGTGATAGTATTCATATCCCCATTCCAGCGCGGTGATACCTTTGGGCAATTCCCCGATCAATTCCGGATTGTGCATAATGATATCCCCCCAGAACTGAACAGAGAAACCGTATTTATTGGCTTTTGCGGCAAGATCTTTCAGGAAAGAAAGATAAACTTTTGTCACACCTTTCTTTTCACACACTGCGGCACTTCTGCCTTTCCCCAGTTCCACAGTTTCATCGCAGCCGATATTCAATTTTCTGCTGGTAAAGTTGGGGAGAAATTCCTTATAGAGAGAATCCACAAAGTCCAGAGAGGCTTTACAGGGGTGCAAAACGCCCTGCATGGGGAGACCGCTTTTGTGGATAAAGGGGGGATCACATTCGGCAAGTTGTCTGTATTCAGGCAGTTTCAGCCATCTGTTCAGGTGTCCGAAACTGTTGAGATTGGGAACCAGTTCTACAAAATGATCCACGCAGAAAGCATCCAGTTCCATGATTTCTTCGGAAGTAAAGGGACTGTAAGAAGCCCAGACTCTTTCGTGTGCGGCAAAAGCAAAGGTGTGTTCCATATAAAGCTGAATGGAATTATACCGCATCGCAGCAAGGCTTTTCACCATCTCTTTTATGGTCTCCATCGTGGGTACTTTATTGCGGGAAATATCCAGCATATAGGAGCGTTCCTTCATAGAGGGAGCGTCTTTGATCTCAAAGCAGGGTATACTTGCAGGATTTTCCAGGATCTGGCAGACACTCTGCATACCATAGAAAAATCCCGCATCTTCTGCGGCTTCCAGAACCATTCCTTTATCGTTTTTGAGTGTAAGGATATATCCCTCTTTATGAAGAGATTTTTTTCTCTTCATGGTGACAAGATTTTCTCCGGCAGAGGGAAGACCGGAAGTCACTCTGGGAGCAGGGACAAATTTATTTGCAAGAGTTTTTGCCATTTCCATGACCCGGTTTTTCAGGGGGAAAGAGGCGTTTTCCGGAAGGATGATCCAGGATGAATTTGTCAGATCAACAGTTCCACTGCCATATTTGATGGAGGCGGGAACAGGGAAAAGAGTCAGAAGATTTTTCATTGTATTTTTCCTTGGTGATAAGTTTTGCGTGTTTATATCAAGAAATATACATTGTTATACATGAAAAAGCAATCCTTTTTTTCTTTCTGCTGTTGTATTATCTCAAAAAGAGGGTAAATTTATAACGGATCAGCTGAAAAATACTTTAAACAGGAAGAGCCATAAAGGAGCATTCATCATGATAGAGCCTACCGATTATAATTATTACATTGAACGCATCGAAGCAAAAAGAGTAAGAAAAGTAAATAAGGATACTTTTTTTGCCGATTTCGGAAAAGACGCCTACGGAAAACTGGAACTCACTCTGGAATCCGATACAGACGGCAAAGTCATCGAGATCGCCGTCGGTCAGATGTATGATGTGGAACTTGACCGTTTGAGCAGGAAAGAACTGGGACGGGTGGTGACAACCGTTTATCCTCTTACGCTGAAAAAAGGCAGACATACTTATACGGCAGAATTTCCCGAAGCAAAATTCTACGGTACAGGCATCGTCCCCTCCCCTGTGGGGGAAGTGCGGCCTTACCGTTATAGCGAAATAAAAGGATATGAAAAAGATCTTTCTGCAAAAGATTTTGTCCAGCTTGCCCTGTTTGCCGCTTTTGATGATGATGCAGCCACATTCCATTGTTCCAATGAGATGCTCAACAAAGTATGGGATCTTTGCAAATATACCATCAAAATGAGCAACGCGTTCGGCTATTACATTGACGGAGAAAGGGAACGCACCCCCTATGAAGGAGATGCCATGATCTCCGCCATGAATCATTACTGTCTGGATACCGATTACACCATTGCCAAACGCACCATTGATTTCCTTATGGATACTCCCAACTGGCCTATCAACGGTCTTTTCCTTACGGCAAACCTTATCCGGGATTACTACTTATACAGCGGCGATATCACCCCCGTTGAAGAGTGGTACAAAAAGGCAAAAAAACGCTGTCAGATCTTCTTTGACAGTGGTCTCCTTGCCGATGCAAAAAAGATCCATGAAAAATACTCTGTGGAAGAGATTGCCCGTTATACCGGCTTATCCGACTTTTTAAGTTACTGGATGCGGGATATCGTAGACTGGCCCGGCCATGAAACCGACGGGTACGATTTCGGAAAGTGTTTCTATCAGGGCGATGACCTCAATAAGCCTCCCGCCAACCGTACAGGCAGGGAAATAGGGGAAGCCCATTTCGTAGGCAACGCCAATCAGGCATGGTCACTGGATGCCTTTGCTGATATTGCCCAGGCTCTGGGCAAAAAAGATGAGGAGGAATTTTTCCGCAAACGGGCGGAAGAGGTGAGAAAATGTCTGCGGGAAACCATGTTTGATGCGGCAACTTCCCTTTATGTGGATACCCCCAACTCCAAACACACCGCCCAGCATACAAGCGTGTGGGCCGTTTTTGGCGGTGTGGCAACAGATGAACAGATCCCGTCTCTGGTAGAACACATGAGAAAAAGACGCATGTCATGCAGTGCCTGCGTCTCTTCCAAACTCATTGCCGCCCTCTATATGGCTGGGGATGAAGAACAACCCCTGCGTCTCATGTGTGACAGCACATCCAACCGTTCCTGGAGCAATATGATCCGGCTTGGAGCAACCGTTACGATGGAAGCATGGGATCATTACATCCATCAGGGCATGGATCTTGTCCACCCCTTTGCCTCCGCGCCCGCCCACCTTATCCCCAGAGAGATGTTCGGTATCAAACCTCTTGAACCAACCCTCAAACGATTCTCCCTTGTTCCCCGTACAGGATTTCTGGAAGAAGCGGAACTCACCCACCCCACCATCTATGGTCCAATCAAGGTGAAAGTAAGCAAAAAAGACGGGAAAGCCCTTATGACGGCAACGGTCCCCTCCGGCACAAGTGCAGAATGTGATTTCTACGGTAAAAAATGCACCCTTGCCGCAGGAGAACATACCATCACTGCTGATTGTCCTCAATATTAAAATATTGAACATGGGGAAAAGACAAAAACTTTTTGAAAAAAGTTTATTTTCTTTTCCCCATACCCCATATCTTTTTACAAAAACTTTTAACTTTTTATTTAAGAAGAAAGAGGCAATATGAGCGTAAACACAAAAAAAATACATTCTTTTCTGGAACAATTTACTACTTATGTTGCCGCTGTCGGCGGCGGATGTTATATGGGGGCGGTTCTTTCTGCTCTCTTTACTCTTTTTATTACCGGCAAAAAACTGGATAAAGTTCTTCCGGAATATCTTTGTACTCTTATTGCTGTATGTATATTTATTATCCCCATTATTGTTTTTCTTTTTATTGCGTTCCGCTTTGAGAAAAAATTGAAAAATACGGAAAACTCTCCGCAGGTTCGGAAAAGCAGACTTGGCACATTCTTCCTGCTGGGTACTCCGGCGTTTCTTCTTATCACAGCAGGATTCTTTGCCGCTTTCTCTCTGGAAAATGATCTATTGCTTCTTCCGGGACTTTTTCTCTTCCTTTTTATTCTTTTCTATTCCATTTTCCGCCCTGTGGAATCGGATATACGCAGAGGAAATATCAAAGCATTTTCTTTTCTTTTTTCTTTGGGATTATTTTTTATCTGCGGGCTCATTCTGGGCAGAACGGGAGATGTTCTTTCCTATACGGGAAATAATGCTGCCGAAATAAAAAAACTTTCCTCCCGTCAGAAAGAGATCTGTTTTCCCCCCAACGCAACAAAGATCCGCTTATCCGGAACAACCATGTCTTTTGAATACAGTTGTCATGTAAAGGAAAAAGATTTTCTTTCCTACATGGCAAAAAGTTCTTTTGAATTCAAGAAGATCACTGAACAAAAAAAATTTGATAAAAATCCCGTTCCTTATTACGAATGTGTCAACCGGGGAAAAGACGGCGGAGGCTGGAGTTTCCGTTATATTGTTCCGGAGAAAAAATTCTTTGGTGCCTACTCCAACCATTAAGAATCATCTTTTGTTTTTCATAAGATATTCTCTTGGGGAACAGTGCATATATTTTGTAAAAAGTCTGGAAAAATTCCCCAGATCCGGGAAATTACAGGACAGGGCTACTTCCTTAACCTGATATTTGCCGGAACTTAACAGTCTGGCACAATATATGATCTTCTGCTGTAATAAATACTGATGCAGCGGCAGACTTGTCACTTCTTTAAAAAGCCGCCTGAAATGGATGAGAGAAATATTTTTTTCCTTTGCGATCGCCTCAAAATCATATTCTTCAAAAGGGTTCAACGCTATTTTCTGGGCAAGGGTATTGATATGATAAATATCTTTGCTTGTTTCCACAGGCAATGGCGATAAATACTGCTGGATATCCCAGATCATCTTTTCCAGAGTAAAGACCATCCTGTCATGGAAAACTTCTTTATGTGTATGAAAATCATTGACGATACGCATAAAGGCTACTTCCAGTTCCTTTTCAAGATCTTTATTGAGTTCTATATACCCCTGCGGACAATTTTTCATAAATGACTCAATGATCCTTTTCCCCCGTTCCCCGGAAAAATTCACCCAGAGGTGATCATAAAAATCCCCGGTCTCATTGATGAAACGCAAGGATACATCCTGCGGGACCCAGGTCAATACAGGTCCCTGTAAAAAAAGTTTTCTGTTTCCATATTCCAGAGTGACACTGCCTTTACGGATAAATTCAAAAGAGGGAGAAGGGGAAGAAACAAATTTCTTTGACGGAGCCAGTATCAGCACACGGGAAGCATAAACGATTTCCATATCGTTGAAATAATCCAGTTTTTTTTCTGTCATAAAAATCTCCTTCTTTTTACTAAAATACTCTGAAAACACAAAAAAAGCAAACTACTTGTCAAAAATAATCATTTCTTTTCCTGCAAAAATGTTCATTCCTTACAAGAAATACTATTTTTTATCACTTGTATTTTCTATTCTTTCCATTATAATTACCTTTGAAAACTTTTTTCGCGGAAAATATACATAAAAAAAACAAGGAGAAAAAAAATGAAAAAAGTGGCAGTATTGGGTCTCGGTATGGGTGGAGAATGGGCAAAAGCGGCATTTGAACTGCCCAACTCTGAATTGTGCATGATCTACGATCCCGCTTACGGAAAATACAGCAGAATCGATACAAAATGGTATGAAAGCAATAATATCAAACGGGCAATGACAGAGGAAGAGATCTATAATTCCGATGCAGACATCATCGTTGTCGGCTCTCCCGACCAGCTCCATGCAGAACAGTCTGTAAAAGCACTGATGGCAGGCAAACATGTTGCCTGTGAAAAACCCCTCGCCCTTACAGTGGAGGACTGCAAAAAAATCATTAAAGCAGTGAAAGAAAGCGGCAAGGAATTTATGACCGGTCAGGTCTGCCGTTATGCTCCCTGCTTCCGCCTGATGAAACAGTTGATCGATGAAGGCAGAATCGGTGACATCGTTGCCATTGAAGGCTCTTACGCCCATGACTATACTGAAGCCGCCGGCTGGGATGAATGGAGAAAATGCAAAGAAATCGGCAGATACGGTTTTATCGGCGGCGGCTGCCACTCTCTTGACCTCCTCCGTTTCCTTGCAGGTGACCCCACGGAAGTCACCTGCTATATGAATCAGAAATTCCTGCCCGACTGGTCCAAACCCGATACAGGGGTCGCCATTGCCAAATTCCCCAATGATGTGATCGCAAGAATTTTTGTTTCCATCGGTATCAAAGCCCCCTACACCATGGGTACCATCGTTTACGGTACAAAAGGAACTTTGCGTTACCGGGATGAAAAATGTGTGGAGATCGCAGAGGAATCCGTCTATTCCACCACAAAAGAGTTGCAGTATGTGAAGATCCCCTCACTGGGCGCCGGTCATCACATCAAAGCGGAACTTGCCGCATTCCTGGATCATCTGGAAAACGGTACCGACTTCCCCAGCGATGTCTATCAGGGTACAAAAACCGTCGCCTTTGCAGAAGCTGCCATCAAGTCTTCCCTCACCGGACTTCCTGAAAAAGTGGATTACAACTTCTGATACGGGAGCGCACCATGGTAAAAGCGGGTTTTTATACAACCGATATATCCGTACCCATCGGCTATAATATGTCCGGTTTCATCCGGGGACTTACCACACGGGCTTTTGGTTCTCTCAAGATCCGTGCGGCAGTTTTCTCCGACGGAAACATCAAAACTGCCCTTGTGGGGGTGGATACATGCTGTCTTGAAGAAGATATCGTTCTTGACGCCCTTGCAGAAGTCAAAAGACTTGCAAATCTTACTTTTGACGCCCATATCATTGCCGCAACCCATGTGCATACAAGCGGCCATGTCCGTTACGGTTGGAAGAAACAGGCACAGGCAAGCAAGGAAATCCTTCCTCCGGAGATCTATGCCCTTATGGATCCGGAATCTCTGCCTGTTCCGGATGAAGCATACTATCATTTCTGCAAAAGTCAGCTTGCCACAGCCATTATTGAAGCATATTACCGCCTGGAGGATGCCGAAATAAGTTACGGTAAAGGCTTTGACGCTGCAAGAGTATTCAACCGCCGTATCAAAATGAAAAACGGCAGAACTTATACTCATCCCGGAAAAGGCAATCAGGATATGGTGGATTATGCCGGTCCCATTGATCCGGAAGTCAATGTATTGGGCGCATGGAGAAAAGATGGTTCCCTCATCGGCTGTGTCATCAATTTTGCCTGTCACGGAACCTGTATGTGCGGAGCAAACGGCTCTCACGGGGACTGGTATCACTACGCTGAAAAAGTCATTAAAAAGATGATGGGGGAAAATGTCAATGCCGTCATTTTCAATGGAGCAAGCGGCGATGTGACCCAGGTGGACAACTTCTCCCCCAGAGTGGATTTCGGCGAAAGAGTGGCAAAGGAACTTGGCGGAAGGATCGGAGCGGAAGCCTATAAAGTCCTGCTGGGGGCTTACCCCAGAAGTGATGTAAAAATGGCTGTTGCCCATGATGTGATGGATATTCCCAAACGCCGTCCTTCCCAGGCACACTTTGAAGAAGCTGTGGAAAAACTGAAAGTATCTGATCCGGAAACGGATGATGAAGCCACATTTGCAAGAACAACCGTTCTTACAGAGGTGATGTACCGTCTGAACCCTGTTTCAAAACAGGATATTACCGTTATCAAGATCGGCGAAGGGGTTTTCGTTTCCAACCAGAACGAACTCTTTACGGAACTGGGCATGAAGATCAAGGAAAAAAGTGCATTTACCTATACCTTTGTCTGCTGTCTTGCCAACGGAGTAAGCGTATATGTTCCCACCCTCGCCGCGTTTGATATGGCTGCCGGAGGCGGCTATGAAACAAGGATCAATCCGGGAAGACTGGATATCCACGCAGGCGATATGATGGCAGACCGCGCTGCGGAATTGATCAACTCCTTGACTCCGGATGAACCGGAAAAAATTGATTTCCAGCCTCGGAAACCCTGGAGTTACGGGACAAATCTCCCGCAGATCGACTGAATGAAATTCTGACATAAAAAAAAGAAAGGAAAAAATCATGATAAAAGCTGGTTTTTATACCACAGATATATCGCTGCCCATCGGTTACAATATGTCCGGCGGATATATCCGTAATCTTTCCAAAAGATCTTTTGACTCCCTGAAGATCCGTGCAGCGGCTTTTTCCGACGGAAAAATCACGACCGCTTTTGTTTCTGTTGACTCCTGCGGTATTGATGCGCGTTTTATTCAGGATGCCCTGGATGATGTGAAAAAACTTGCCGGGATCACCTATGACGCCCACATCATTGCCGCGACCCATGTGCATACCGGCGGTCATCTCCGTCACGGTCAGCTGGAACAGATCGAAGCGTGTAAAAAACATCTGCCTGCGGATGTTTATTCCCTCATGGATCCCGAATCCCTGCCCGTACCGGATGAACCTTATTACCAGTTTGCCAAAAGCCAGTTGGCTACGGCCCTTATTGAAGCATATTTGAGACTGGAAGAAGCCGAAATCAGTGTGGGCAAAGGTGTGGAAGGAGCAAGAGCATTCAACCGCCGTATCAAAATGAAAAACGGCAGGACCTATACTCACGGCGGCAAAGGCAATCCGGATAAAGTGGATTATGCCGGTCCCATTGATCCGGAAGTCAATGTGCTGGGCGCATGGAGAAAAGATGGCTCCCTTATCGGTTGCATCATCAACTATGCCTGCCACGGAACCTGTATGTGCGGAACAGACGGTTCCCACGGG
>JAGBXB010000084.1 GCA_017629515.1 Lentisphaeria bacterium
CCGGCAATGATCCAGGCTGCAAGAAGCAGAAGCAATGCCCCTGCAATATTGGGGGCGTAACGGGCTATGGAAGAGATGAATTCCTGCAACGGTTCTGCTGCGGCATTGAGTTTCAGAACGGAAAAACAGCCGAGAATCGTAAGGATCATCACTACATAATAGGCAACTTTTCCGGCAAATGTATCCGCCTGACTTACAGTGGGGATATCGGTTTCATCGGCAAGAGAAGCCCTTTTCAGCGCAAGAGCATTGACTGCTTTTGAAATTTTCCGGGACAGGATCAGTGCAATAAGCCAGCCCAGCAGAAGAATGGCGATGGCTCCCATCACATTAAGTAAACTGCTGTCCACGATCATCTGCCACACTTTTTCAAAGAAATTTTCCATTTCCCCCTCCTTGTTTCTGATATTGTTTTTCTGTTTACGGAAAAAGCAATTTCCCCCATAAAAAAATTGAAATCTTTTCCCTGCAGTTACTATATCACACAGGAAAAAGATTTCAAACAGGAAAATTGGATTCTATGTTTTTTTAAGTAAAAAAACTCTTATTCCCCCCATGCGGTATTGCCGAAAATGCCGTCCTGGAAGAAGACCGGTTTATACCCCAGTTCTGCCGGAACACGGCAACTGGTTTCCAGACGGTCGAAATAATCCGGAAGAAAATTGAAATAGGCGGGATAGGCATACTGCTCGTGACCGATACATTCCATCATCTCACAGCCGTTTTCTTCTTTGCTTCTTGCATCTTCCTCCCTGATCTTTTCCTCGATCTGCGCGGGGGTGTCGATGTTGAAGCAGAAGAAGGTGCGGGAGAGGAAAAGACCGTGATCGGGATCGTAATAACAGCGTTTATTGAGCATGTGATGCGCCACATCCTGTTCATAGAAAAATCCGATATCACAGGAGGTATTTTTCAACTGCTGGATCTCCCCTTCCACAATAATACGGTTGGACATGAATCCGCTGGAAGTCAGGATCTTCAATCCCCGTTCCTGAAGAACATGATAGTTTTCAGGAGCAAGCATGGCCCAGTGTACATTGGTGGGAGGTGAACAGCTTTTGCTTCCGGCTATGCGTACAAGTTCTTTCATGGTAAGATCATAGTCATTTGCAAGCTGTTTTTCTGTACAGTGCTGATAAGGGCGGTCAGGGAATTCCCCCAGGGCGTGAAAGGCAAGGTGGAGCCAGTCGGAATTGTCCTCAAATTCACTTTTATAAGCGTCTGTGGCTTTGTCGAGAGTAAATTTTTCTGCATCATGGTCATTGCGGTAGAAACATTTGAGGATGAATTTGCTGCCGTATTTATCGTGAAATTCTTTGAGTTTTTTAAGGTAGAAGTGATCCATCAGATGTTTCGGTCTGTTTCTGGTAAGATCGGCAAAGAAGAAACAGTTGTCATCAATACGCACCGCATAACGTTTGAAAGAAGCCTTGTCCCATACAAGAACGATGGAAAGAGTGCGTTCACCGAATTTATCTCTTGCTTTGGCTGTTACAGTATTGATTTTTTCTGTAAGAGGAATTTCCACAGAAAATTCCCGGTCATTGCGTTTTGCGGCAATGCCGTTGACTGTAACGGTACTCTGGGGAGTGGCGATACCACGGATCTGGATGGTAAGAGAGTCGGCTGTTTCTCTGCCATGTTTATAGCTAAGGATCTCTCCGTTACGGTGGGAAGTTATTTCCAGCATTTTCATTCTCCTTTTTTGTTATGGTAAATCATCATATACCATATATTATATACGCGGAAACAAAATATTACAAACTGTAAAAACTGCATAATCGGGCATTTTTTTATGATATAATGAGCACAGGAAATAAAAGTGATTTGCATAAAGGGGAAAGAGGAAGTATATTTTCCGCATAAAAAAAGGCGGAAAATGGCAAAAAATTTTATTTACCGGCACGAATGTGAATTTTCTTCCGGCGGCGGTAGATCGGAAGAAGATTTTTACATCAACAACAGGGATTCCTTTTCTTCAGATGCCTTGCTGTGTCTGCAATTCTTTCTGGAATCTGAATGGCAGAACTTCAGAGGAACGAAACAGGCGGAAAGTTCCTGTGCTTTTATCGGTCTGCTCCATACGGGAACCCAGAAAAGGGTGACGGAAGACGGGGAATATGAGATCACAGGCGGCGATCTGATCCTGGAACGGGAAAGTCAGAAAGTCCTTTATACGCAGGCCGTGGGAAAAGTCCCGCTCCGCAGGACTGGGATCATTCTGTACCGCAACGCCTTTTTTGATACCCTTGCCGGAACTCTTTTCCCTGAAAAAACAGATGTGATCCATTGCAGTGATCCGGCAAAAATGAATACTTTTTTCCAGGCGGTGAAAAAGGAGATCACAGAGCATGGCGGCAGAAGTGCTGTTCTTTCCCAACTGCTTTTTGCTCTTCTGCAGGAAATCTATTTCCAGAAAAGAAAAAAAGAGATCCCGGAAAAACTCCGCAAAGCACTGGAATATATTGAAAGGAATGGTTTCCGGCTTCTTTCCAGAGAAGTATTGGCGGAAACTGCTGGTGTCTCTGTCCGGCTTCTTACGGAATTATTCAGAAAATATCTTCATACAAGCCCCGGAAAATATTTAAGCAGCCGCAGACTGGAATATGCAGGGGAACTGCTTGCCGCCGGAAGACTTACGGTGGGGGATGTTGCCGCTCTTGCCGGATTTTCCAGTACGGAATATTTTATACGGGAATTTAAACGCCATACAGGGAAAAGCCCCGGAAAATACAGAAAGTAAGACCGTTTTTATTTATGGCGCAGAGGTTTATTCTGTTTTTTTGTTGACAAAACTTGATTTTATGCTAAATTTATATTGATATTTTTTTATCTTGATAATAACAAAACAAAGGATCAAAAATGGAAGAAGCAAAAAAGAAAGCCGGTTTTAACGGAAAACAGTTTGCCATCTGGATGGCGGCACTTGTATTGGGATCGATTCTGGGAACGTTGGGGTGCGTACCCCTTAATGAGTTCTTTGATTTTATCGCTTCCATCTATACAAGACTTTTTAAATTTATTGCCGTCCCCACCATTGCATTGGCAGTAACCACCACATTGGCACTTCTGGGGGCAAAGAAAGATACGGGACGCATTTTCCTGCATACCATTATCTATACCATTCTTACTACAGTTGTCGCCGCCGCAGTGGGGGCACTTCTTTACAAGGTCATCGCTCCGGGCAATCTGCCTGCGGAACTTATTGCCCAGGGAAAAGCAAGTGTGCCTGCCAATCTGGGAAAACTTACGGTGTATAATCACATCCTTGCTGTTATTCCGGATAATATTCTTGCCCCCCTCTCTTCCGGAAATGTGTTGAGTATTCTTCTGGTTTCCGCCGCAGTGGGACTTGCCCTCGCGTTTATGAAAGAATCGGAAAATATCCAGGTATTGCTGAAAGGGATCCTGGGATTGCAGGAACTTTTGTTTGCTCTTATCAAAGGTCTTGTCTGGACACTTCCTGTGGGGATCGTAGCCTTTTCCGCACAACTTTCCGCCCAGATGTCTGCCGGAGTGATCGTTGGTTCTCTGGGAAAATATGTGGCAGTGGTACTTGGCGGAAATATTTTGCAGTTCTTTGTGATCCTGCCCCTTTTCCTGCTGATAAGAGGCTTGAATCCCCTGAAAGTTTTCAAACAGATGCTTCCTGCTGTCCTTATGGCATTTTTCACCAAAAGTTCCGCTGCAACTCTGCCGGTAACTGTGGCATCTGCGGAAAATAATCTGAAAGCAAAAAAGGAAGTTGCCCGTTTCATTCTTCCTGTCTGCTGTACGATCAATATGAACGGTTGTGCCGCCTTTATCCTTGTCACCTCCCTTTTCGTGATGCAGAACAGCGGTATGCCCATTACTTTTGAAAGTATCCTCCTGTGGATCCTCATTGCTGTGATTTCCGCCATCGGAAATGCCGGAGTGCCTATGGGCTGCTATTTCCTTACGCTTTCTCTCATGTCCGGAGCAGGTGCCTCCATCGGTATTCTGGGGATCATTCTTCCCATCTATACTGTTATCGACATGATCGAAACCGGGGTAAATGTATGGTCTGACTCCTGTGTCTGCGCTATCGTGGATAAGGAACTTGCCAAAAAATAAAAAAAGATTTTACGGCATGGAGAGCGTATAAGGCTTTTCATGCCTTTTTTTGTTGAAAAGGAGAGAAAAATGAAATTCAGAATGGTTCATAACAACTTGAATGTATTTGATCTGGATAAAAGCATCAAATTCTATCAGGATGCCTTTGATATGCACGAAGTCAAACGCATTAATGCCAAAGACGGTGCATTTATCATTGTATATCTGGAAGACGGCAACAGCAGTCATCAACTGGAACTGACCTGGCTGCGTGACTGGGAAAAACCTTACGATCTGGGGGATAATGAATTTCATCTTGCTTTTGAGGTGGATGATTATGAAGCAGCATACAAACGCCATAAAGAAATGGGGATTATCTGCTTTGAAAACCCGGAAATGGGAATTTACTTTGTAAATGACCCCAATGATTACTGGCTGGAGGTCCTGCCGGGGAAAAAATAAAGGTTTTTACAATGTTATTCCATTTTGGAAGAAAAAAACTCAATTTTATTACAAGCGATAAGGAATATTCCCTTTTTACCAACAGAGATATTTTCCGTCTGATCATTCCCCTCTTTTTTGAACAATTTCTGTTCATTCTCGTGGGAAGTGCCGATACTCTTATGGTGGCAGGACTGGGGGAAGCAAGTATTTCAGCCGTTTCCCTTGTGGATATGTTCAATAACTGTATCAACAGTATTATTTTTGCCCTTGCAACCGGCGGGGCTGTGGTGGCAGCCCAATATCTGGGGGCAGACAATCTGAAAAGAGCAAGGGAAAGTGCCAGACAACTTATTGGAGTTGTTTTATGTTCGGGTCTGATCATTTGCCTTTCAGGGGAATTTTTTCTGACAGACATCATCCGTATATTTTACGGAAATCTGGCGGAGGATGTGCATACTGCCGTACTGCGTTACTTCCGTATAACCCTTTTTGCCATTCCCTGTGTGGCAGTCTATGGCGGCTGTTCCGCTCTGTTCCGGGTGATGAACCGCACAAAAACCACCATGTACCTTTCCTTTATCAGTAATATCATCAATGTTATCGGCAATGCTTTGCTCATTTATCTTTTCAAAATGGGAGTCGCCGGAGCGGCGTATGCTACTTTGTTTGCCCGTTTTGTGGCAGTAGTCAGCATCCTTTTTCTGATTACAGATCAAAAGCAGACGATTTTTATAGATTTCAAAAAAGGTTTCCGTGTTTCCTGGAAATTTGTGAAAAAAATTCTCTTTATCGGTATTCCCGGCGGCATCGAAAATGGTGTATTCCAGTTCGGCAGAGTTCTGGTACTGGGTTTGATCGCCTCTTTCGGTACACGGGAGATCGCTGCCAATGCAATAGCCAATACTGTGGATATTTTCGGCTGTGTATGCGGTACAGTTTTCGGACTTTCTGCCGTTACCGTTATCGGCAGAGCCGTGGGGGCGGGGGAGGAAAAGCAGATCCGGTTTTATGTGAAAAAAATCATGGGCTGGGCGTATATCGGTCATATATCATGGAATATACTGATCCTGGCATTGACACCATTTATCCTCATGTGTTTCAGTAAAATTGATGTGGAGACAAGGCAGCTGGCATTTTATCTTATATTGATCCATAATGGTATAGGGATGCTGATGTGGCCCTGTTCTTTTGTTTTTCCCAATATCTTGCGTTCCATGAATGATGTGAGAGTGACGATGTTTGTTTCTGTGGGTTCCATGCTGATCGTGAGAGTGGGATGCAGTTATCTTTTTGCCAACTGGCTGGACAGCGGGGTGCTGGCGGTATGGATCGCCATGATCTTTGACTGGACTGTACGTATCACAGGATTTTTCCTGCGGTACAAAAGCGGGGCATGGATGAAATTGTGCCATATAAAAAGCTGAAAGCGCAGGAAAACAGACAGGTAAAGAGCTTCCCTGCCTTAAAAATCATCAATGGATGATTCCTCCATCTTCCCGGAAGAGGAGGAATTTTTTGTGCCGTCGGGAATTACTTTCACATTTTTTGTAATGGAATTTATTACTGCTTTCCGGATCCCGGAAGTGATGGCTGGAACAACCACAAATTCAAGAACAAATACAATAATGATACAAACCAGCAGATCTTTCATATTCCCTTTCCAGCGTACCTCTTTGCCGAAAGGTGCAAGGACAAGTTTTGCAAGTTTGAAATATTGCAGGGCAAAGGGTATGCCGATAACGGTACAGAAAAGAAGTCCCCCCACAATAAGGTTGCATAACGCAAAAATCCAACCGCCGACAATGATCCAGAGAATATTGCCGCCGGTGGCAAGACAGCCGATTTTGCTGTTTTCTTTTTCCCGTACATCCGCACCGAATGGGAAAAGGTACAGTTTGGATAATTTAAATAACTGCAATCCCAGAGGTATCCCGATGATCGTAATGCAGAATAAACAGCCGTAAAGTGCCGCAATGATAGCGTTTGCAAGTCCCAGAACGAAAAGCCAGAGAATATTGCCCGCATATTGACGGATCTTTAAGGAATTTTTCATGCCTTGTTTGGGCGTTGCCTCTTTTTTTTCTGTATTTTTTGTGCCATTTGCATCCTTTGCGTCCATTGCATCATCCGGTTCGGTTATGGATACACTGGAAAAATCTTTTTTTCCTTTGCTTTTTTCATGCAGATGGGCCGGCGGGGGAGGCATTGACTGAATATTTTCTTCTTTTTTCTGAACTTTCAAAGCAGGTTTTTCCATTTTTTCCTGCGGCTGGGAAAACTTGATCTCTCTCATCCCTTCGGCAATGAGAACGGCATTTTCCGGAAAAATCCTGTTTTCCGGATGCGTTTGTACCGTGGTCTTTTCATGGGGACCAGGTATCCGGAGAGAAAGACCGGGAGGAAGTTTTTTATCATTTTCTTTTTGAGCAGAATCCTGCCCACCCGGGGAGGAGAAAACATCCGGCGGGAGAGTTTCCAGATCAGCAAACTTTTTCTTTTCCGGAAGAGGAATGACCCGGATACGGGGAGTATTTTCCGGCGTATGAACAGAATTTTCTTCCGGAAGAGCAACTTTTTTCCCAGCGGGCGTTTGTGAGGGGAAAAGCATATCCCCTGTTAATGTTTGTGTCGCAATATTTGTTTCCTGCAATGCCGGAATTGCAAATATTTTAAAACATTTGATACAGCCCAGCAAAGGGTTCTGCGGCGGGGGATCAGGCAGATTGTAGTGCTGCTGACAATGGGGGCAGGCGATCCTGTGCCGGGAAGTTGCGGATGGGGGCATAGGCTGACCGTAACAGAAAGCAAGGTCACCGGCAAGGAAGAAACTGTTCCGGCAGACAGGACACTCTCTGCTTCCGCTTGCACCGGAAAGAGGCGCAAGTTCCACTGGGGAACTGCAAACTGGACATTGTAATATCATAAATTACCTCTTTCTTTTTCCGGAGCAATCTTCTGTTGTTATTTCTTTTTGAAACAGTTACATTAGCATACTTTCCTTTAAATTCAATCTGATTTTTTTATGAACAGGAAAAAAGGAGAAACTTTTTCCTTCTGATACCGGAAAGACAGGATTAAAAAAAGAAAAAAACTTTTTTTGCTTGCAAATCACGGAATATGTGATATATTATAAGAATTGCATGAAATAAATGCGGAAAACCTTAATCCCGGAGAGGGATTCAAAGTCTGCCGGAAACGGTGACTCTGTATATCGCAGAGTTTTGACAGGTCCAGAGGGTTTATATGCCGGATATATGCGGAACTTTCTGCAAGGGAAAGTTTCTTCCGGCAGACGATTCTTCCTGTCGCAGATTTTGAGCCTCTTTTCCAGTGGTTTTCTGTTAGTGAAAACGGTTTAATGAATAATGTAAAAGAAAATGAGGCAAGTAACAATGGAAGGGTATGCTAAAAACATCCGTTTGTTCAGTGGAACAGCACATCCGGAGCTGTCCGAAGCAATAGCAAAGGCACTGGACATGGAATTGGGAAAAGTCGATATTCAGAGATTCCCTGATGGCGAGATCTTTGTGCAGTATATCGATAATCTGCGTACTGCGGATGCGTTTCTCATTCAGCCCACATGTAACCCGGCAAATGACAATATGATGGAACTTCTCATCATGTTGGATGCCGCAAGACGCGCTTCCGCCGCCCGGATCACCGTCGTGATCCCCTATTTCGGCTATGCCCGTCAGGATCGCAAAGACAAACCCAAAGTCCCCATCACCGCAAAACTGGTGGCAAATCTGATGACCGTTGCCGGTGCAGGGCGTGTCCTTACCCTTGACCTCCATTCCCAGCAGATCCAGGGATTTTTTGATATTCCTCTGGATCACCTTTACGCTGCTCCTGTGATGCTTCCCTACATGCAGGAAAAATTGAAGATCGGTTCCGATGCCGTTGTGGTATCCCCCGACTCCGGCAGTGTGAAGATGGCCCACTCTTATGCCGACCGCCTCAACTGCGGTTTTGCCGTGGTTGCCAAACGCCGGGTAAGTGCCAGCGTGGTGGAATCCTCCCACCTTGTCGGCGATGTTGCCGGAAGAGATTGTATCATCTGTGACGATATGACTTCCACCTGCGGTACTCTCTGCGCCGCCGCTGAACTCCTGAAAAAAGAAGGCGCAAAAAATGTGTATGCGGTTGTGACACACTGCCTGCTTACCGATGCCGGTCTTGAAAAACTGGAAAAGAGTTCCATCACCCAGTTGATCACCACCGATTCTGTCCCCTATCAGGCATCCCGCAGCAGCGAAAAAGTACATGCTGTAAGCATTGCTCCGCTGCTGGCCCAGGCGATCAAACGCATCCACTATGGCGAATCTGTATCCGATCTTTTCCGTTACGGGGAAGAAAATTGACAGTAAAAAATAAACGGACTAATCATATATCATTTCCAAAAACTATTTTAAGAAAGGTTGAGAAATGGCAAAACAGAAACACGTTCTGAACGTAGTTACCCGTACGGAAACGGGTAAAGGGCCGGTGAAACGGCTTCGTAAGGCTGGTCAGGTTCCTGCCGTGATCTATCACGCAGGCGCAGCAGCTAAAACAATTTACTTCAATGCCGCTGAATGGGAAGCACTCCAGAAGTATGAACTGAATCTGCTCCTCCTCAAAGAAGGGGAAACAGAACATCTTGCTCTGATCAAAGAAGTGCAGAATGACTTCATCCGCGGAAAAGTCAAACACATCGACTTCCTGGAAGTTGACCGCAGCAAAAAGATCAAAGCTGTTGTTGCTGTGAAAGCAGGTCACACTGCTCCTGCCGGACTTTCCCAGGGCGGTATGCTTGAACAGTTCGTTCACGAGATCGAAGTGGAATGTCTCCCTGATGCCCTTCCCGAAGCGATCGAAGCTGACGTAAGTGCTCTTGCCATGGGTCAGAGCCTGCACATCGGCGATATCGTCATGCCCGAAGGTGTTGCTGCCACCGGTGACAAGACCATCGTGGTATTCTCCGTGATCGATCCTGCCAAGGCTGCTCTCGAAGCAGAAGCTGCAGAAGGTGAAGGCGCTGCTGAACCTGAAGTGATCGGTGAAAAAGAACGTGCAGAAAAGGCTGCTGCCAAAGCTGCAAAGAAATAACAGAAAAGAAAGCGTAGTTGCATTAAAGTAAAAAGAGAACAGCGATGAGAGAGGAAACCAGATACAATCTTGTGACAGGACTGGGTAATCCGGGTGCGGAATACGCCGGGACAAGACACAATGCCGGTTTCATGGTCATCGATCTCCTTTTGAAAAAACTTTCCGGAAGAATGGAAGAGATCCACGGTTGTTCCTCCCATTACTGGAAAGGCAATTATGCCGGAAATCTGCTTCTTCTTCAAAAACCTGAAACATTTATGAACCTCAGTGGAAATGCTGTCGCACCGCTTCTGGCAAAAAACGGTCTGAAAGCGGAAAATCTTCTTGTTATTTCCGATGATGTGGATCTGCCTCTGGGCAGGATCCGGATCCGGAAAAACGGCAGTTGCGGCGGTCATAACGGACTGCGTTCCATTATGGAGAAGGTCGGGACAGAATCCTTTGCCAGACTCCGTATCGGTATCGGTCATGATTTCCGCGGAGCGGCGCAAGGGGCTGAATATGTCCTGGGACGCTTTGAGGGGGAGGAAAAAGAGCTTATTGATGCTGTCACTGAAAAAGCGGCAGAAGCGGTGATGCTCATCCTTCACAGAGGGTTGTCCTTTGCAATGAACTCCTTCAATAAAATGGATCTTTCCGCAAGGGAGGAAAAACAGGAAAAAAGTGAAGAAGATGTGAAAGAAAATACATCTGAACAAATCAGTAATCCATAAACTACACCTGGAGGTGTGAACTTGAAAAAGTATGAAGCAGTATTCATCCTCGACATGAGAAAGGTTGATGATGAGGGAAAGGCTTTCTCTGAAGAATTCGCCAAGAATATTCAGAGTTGGGGCGGAAATGTGAAAGAAGCAGTAAACATGGGTCGCAAACAGTTTGCCCGTGAGATCAACAAGCGTAAAGCCGGGATCTACTGGGACTACTATTTTGATCTGGATCCCGTCAAAGTTAAAGAGATCCGTGAAAAATACAGACTGGATGATCGCGTGATCCGTGAAATGGTGATCGTGGATGAACGTCCCGCCGAGATCCGTTCCACACTGGCAGTTTCTGCTGAAATCGTTGCTGAATAAGCCGCAAGAGGCCGGAAAGATCCGGCAGAAAAATTAACAGGGAAATAAAAGAGGTAAAAATATGGCATCACTGAACAGAGTATTGCTGATAGGAAATCTTACACGCAATCCGGAGATCCGTTATACACCTTCCGGCAGTGCAGTGTGTGAATTCGGGATAGCCGTCAACCGCAGATTTGTCCAGGCAAACGGTGCGGAGAAAGATGAAGCATGCTTTATCGACATCGTTGTATGGGGCAAACAGGCGGAAAGCACATCCCGTTACCTCCAGAAAGGTTCATCTGTATTCATCGAAGGCAGACTTGTTTATGACCAGTGGGAAGAAAAAGAGACTCAGAAAAAGCGTTCCCGTTTGCGGGTCAATGCTGAAAGGGTCCAGTTTCTTGACCGCAGGGATGACGGTCGCGGCGGTATGCCCGGAGAATTTTCTGATGCTCCCCCCCAGCAGGGCGGATATAATCAGGCAAATAACTACCAGCAGAACCGCGGCATGAGGCAGGATTATGCCCCGCGCCAGCAGCAGTACCGCAATGCCCCTCAGGGTGGAAACGGTGCGCCTGCCGTTTACGATGAACCCCCTTCCATGCCTTCCGATGATGCACAGTACGTGCCTGTGGACGGAGTGGAAGACGACATTCCCTTCTGATGAAGGATCATTTCCGGAAGAAAAATCAAATCAAAAAAATTCAAGGAGTAAATCATGGCAATGCCCAATAAAAAGCGTCGCATGAAAAGACGCATTTCCAAGCCGAAAAGCTGCAGAATGTGTGAAAACAAGATCAACTACATCGATTTCAAAGATGCTGATTTTCTGAAAAAATTCCAGACAGAAAAAGGAAGAATCCTTCCCCGCCGCATTACCGGTACCTGCCTGAAACACCAGAAAATGCTCAGTATCGCAGTGAAACGTGCCCGTATCATCAGCGTGGTACTCTAACATCTTTTTTGTGAAAGGATAAGAAAATGGCGATTACAAAATTGATCCTTCTTCAGGATGTTGAAGATCTCGGTCTTGCCGGTGAAGAGGTCAGCGTTTCCCCCGGTTTTGCAAGAAACTACCTGATCCCCAAAAAACTCGCTACCGTTGCTTCTGCTGCTGCTCTCAAACAGATCGCAGCCCGCAAAGAAAAAATCGAAGCAGAACGCCGTGCCGCTCTTGAAGCTGCTCAGGCTCTCGCTGCCAAAATTGCAGAAACTGCTGTTACTATCAACATGCAGGCTTCTGATGACGGACACCTTTTCGGTTCCGTTACCGACCGTGCCATTGCAGAAGCCTATGCTGCTGCCGGCATCGTGTTTGAACACCAGAGAATCCGTCTGGAAGCACCCATCCGTGCTACCGGTGAATACGCAGTAAATATCAAACTGCACCAGTCTGTTATGGCAACAGGCAAGGTCATCATCGGCCGGATCTGATGAGTTTTTCCGGCGGAATGCCAGCGGATGCCGGTATGGATAATACCGGTAATACCGTACCTGCGGAGAGTTCTTCTCTGCCGCAGAACAAACAGGAGAATGGGAGAGGAAATCCCTCCCGTTCTCCTGCGCCCTCTCTTGCCGATCTGGATACGGAACGGGCGGTGATCGCCGCTGTGATGATTGATCCCTCGGCTCTCGCCACATCAAGTACCATCCTGGGCGGTTTGATGACCGGAAGTGCCAATGCTGCTCCGGGACAGAAAAAAGGGAAGGGGCCCAAAGATATTGATTCTTTGAATCGCGATCTTTTTGCAAGGATCGCAGAAAGTATTTTTTACGACCGTAAATATGCCGCGATCTATGCCGCCATTCTGGAAATGAATGAAAAGAATATCGGAGTGGATATTCTTTCTTTGAGCGATAAACTGGAACGCAGCGGCAAATTGGCAGCCATAGGCGGTCAGGATTTTCTTATTGAAGTGCAAAGTTCCATAGCCAGTACAGCCAATATTGAGGCGTGGTGCAAGATCCTGCGGGATTATGCGATGTTGAGGGAACTTCTGCATACATGTTCTTCCGTTTTTGATATGTGCAAAAATCCGGAAGATAAAGATGTCAAGACTCTTCTTGACACAGTGGAAGCGGAATTTTTCAATGTGAGAAACCGCTTCGTCCAGCCGGAGATCCGGGAATTGAGGTTTATTGCGGATGAGACCCTTACCCAGCTTCTGGATGTGATCGACGGGAAACTGGAACCCGGACTTCCCACAGAGTATCCGGATCTTGACCGTTTGCTTGGCGGAGGGATGAAACCCGGAGAAATGGTCGTACTTGCCGCCCGTCCCTCTATCGGAAAGACGGCTATGGCATTGAATATCATCCGCAATATTATTATGAAAGATACAGGTAACGGCAGACGCAATGTGGCATTTTTCAGTTTGGAAATGAGTGCATTGCAGGTGACACAGCGTTTGTTGTGTACGGAAGCGCAGGTACCTTTGTCCTCCATTATGGACGGCAGTTTGAGAAACGGGGATGTGCAGAAACTTACCGGAGCCATTCAGGAATTGAAAAAGGCCAGTTTGTATATCGACCCCACTGCCGGTATCTCTGTTTTTGAATTGCGTGCAAAGGCGCGGAAACTGCACAGCCAGAGAAAACTTGATCTTATTGCCATTGACTATTTGCAGTTGATGAAATCCGGTGACGCCGCAAGTTCCAGAGAGGGGCGTCAGGTGGAAGTTGCTGCCATTTCCGGCGGGATCAAGAAACTTGCCAAAGATTTGAATATCCCGATCCTGGTACTTGCCCAGTTGAACCGTGAGGGAGAGAAAAGTGCCGCAGGAGGCCCGAAAGACGCAAAGGATTCCCAGCACAAGTTGAGCAACTTGCGTGAATCCGGAGCCATTGAGCAGGATGCAGACGTGGTGATCTTCCTTGACCGTAAAAGGGATGAGGCGAAAAACCTTACAGCAGAACAGAGTTCCGCGGGGGTTCCTGCCAAACTTATTGTGGAAAAAAACCGGAATGGTCAGACAGGGATCGTCCCCCTGAAATTCCGTCCGGGACTTATGGAATTTGTAAATTCGGAACACATTTACGAGCAATCGGATGCTGTTGCTTCTCAAAAAGAAAAATAATGCAGAGTTTTTGATAACCCCGGGGAAAACATGCGATGAAAACAGGGAATGAATGGTTGAAATATCACTGTGGGAAAATGGGACTTTCTGCTGTGATTTGTGTTGCAGTATTGCTGGCTTCTGTTGGAAATCTTTCCGGACAGGAGATTTCTTCTGTGAAATTTGTGCAATCCTCCAAAGTATATAAGTTCGATGAGGATGTGCTTAAATATAATATTTCCAGCCGTCCCGGCGGGGAATATAATGAAAAGACCCTCAATGATGATATCAAAAGACTTCATGCTCTGGGGATGTTCAGCGATATTTCCACCGAAACGGAAAAAGATAAAGACGGCAGGATCCGTATTATTTTCCGCATCCTCCCCCAGAGTGTGGTGGAAGATGTGATTTTCAAGGGCAATAAAGCATACGATACAAAGTTCCTTGCGGAGAAAATCAGTATTTCTCCGGATCTTCCCCTTAATGCGCTTTCCCTGCAGAAAAGTGCCAATGCTCTGCGGGATTTTTACCGTTCCAAAGGCTTGAATGATGCTACTGTTGCGGTACGGACGGAAAGCGGAAAAGAGGGAAAAGTAAAAATCGTTTTCCAAATTACGGAAAATCTGCGCTACCGGGTGGGCAATGTAACATTCAAAGGGGCGAAAGTTTTTACCCAGAAGGAATTGCAGGAAGTGGTGATGACCCGCAAATCTTTTTTGAGTCATCCCTGGTTTTCCTGGTTTTCCCTTGCAGGATTGTTTGACAGGGAAGTGCTTTCCAGAGATAAGATCCTTCTGCGGGAGGCATATCTGAAAAAAGGGTATCTGGATTTCCGGGTAAGGGATATCAAGATAGGGGAAGAAAAAGAGCATCCGGAGATCGTACATATCGAATTTGAAGTGGAAGAGGGTGAGCCTTATAAGGTCGGCACTGTTACTTTAAGCGGCAACAAGCACTTCAAAGACAGTGAATTACTGCCCTTTCTCGGTATGAAAAGCGGTGCTGTTTACAGTTCTCTTACAGAGAAAAACGATATAAAAAATCTGGAAAACAAATATTACCGTATGGGATATGCGGAACTTTCCTTACGGCCCCGCCTTTATCCTGATTATCAGAAACATACAGTGGATGTGGAGTATCAGATCAAGGAAGGCCCTCTCTATAAGATCCATAAAATCTTCATTTCCGGAAACAGACACACCAAAGATCATGTGATCCGCCGGGAGTTGCCTATGGCTCCGGATGATCCTGTGGATAATAACCTCATTAAGATCACCAAAAGCCGTATCATGGGGATGGGGCTCTTTGAGAAGGTTGAGGCAGTTGCCATCAAATCCGATGAGGGGGAACCGGACACAAAGGATATCGATATCGAGGTAAAGGAAAAACGGTTCATCGACGCAAAAATAGGCGGTGCATGGTCTGACAGTGACAGTCTTGCCGGGATGATCGAATTATCCCATTCCAATATGGATATTCTCGACCCGTGGAACTATTTTACCGGCGGCGGTCAGAGAATGAGGATCATGGGTATCGGCGGTATCGACCGTTACGGTTTTGAAGCGGACTTTACAGAGCCCTGGCTTTTCGGTATCCCGCTGCGGTTGGATATTTCCGCTTATCTGCGCAATATCGTATACGATGACTGGGAAGATGAGAGACTGGGTTTCTCTGTGACACTTACCAAACGGATATTTGATGATTTCACCACCATCGCCGGAGGATATACTTTTGAACATATCCGGCTGCACGAAATGGACCATGATCTTTCCTATGCGTTCCAGAAATGGAAAGGCGGGGATTATGCAGGAAGAATCCATGTCGCCCTTACAAGAGATACAAGAGACAGTGCATTGGATCCCAGAAGAGGATATTTTGTAAGTTTCCTTGCCTCCCTTACTTCCCAGGCATTGGGCGGCAAACATGATTACGGAAGATTGGAAGCACGGGCTTCTTACCATTATTCCTTCTTCCATGATTTCCTTGTGTTGTCTCTGGGGGCGAAAGTGGGGACTGTGGATACTTTTGATGATGAGGAAGTACCGCTTTATGACCGTTATTTTCTGGGCGGCGGGGATTCTGTCAGGGGATTTCCTTTCCGTTCCATCGGGCCGGAGGATCATAATGATGATAATTACGGCGGGCAGTCCATGTATATCTTTACTGCGGAACTTACCCATCCCATCTACAAAGAATACCTCCGCGGCGCAGTGTTTATGGATGTGGGTGGAGCTGCCAGAGATTCCTTTGAGTTTGCCAAACCCAATATCGGTGTCGGGTACGGCATAAGGATCAAACTGCCGAATCTTGCCGCCCCCATCAAACTGGATCTGGCGTATCCTGTACTCAACAATCAGGACGGGGTGAGAGAGCGTTTGCGCTTCCACTTCAATATCGGAGCATCATTCAGTCCTCCCCTGTAAGGAGAAAAATATACAGAACCGGAACAGGACTTGCAGGAACAAAGTCCTGTTTCTTTGATTTTAAAATAGAGGTGTATTTATGCAGATCATGGATTTCTTTTTTCACGGCATGAGCAATTCCCAGCTTATCATTCTGGTCATTTCCGCCATCCTTATCGGGATCAATAAAACCGGGATGCCCGGATTGGGGCTGCTGCCCGTTGTAATGCTTGCTTTGTGGTTTGACAGCAGGATCTCTCCCGGGCTTCAACTTGTCATGCTTGCCATTACCGATATATTTGCTGTGATCTATTACCGGCATAAAGCCAACTGGCCTTTATTGTTCCACCTGATCCCCTCTGCGCTTTGCGGGATCGCCGTGGGGTGGGCGATCTTGCGTTTCGGTATCGACAGGACTCCCCATGCTTCTTATGTAATGAATCTTACCATTGGGATCATTGTGATAGCACTTTGTATTTTCAGCGTGGTAAAGGATATAATTTGGAAGGATAAAGATACTGTTCCGAAACATTGGGCGTTTGCTGTTGCCTGCGGACTTTTTGCCGGGATCACCACCCAGTTGGCCAATGCCGCCGGTCCCATTATGGCGATCTATCTGCTTGCCATGCGTTTTGATAAGAAAGAGTATATGGGGACTGCTGCATGGTATTTTATGATCCTCAACTGGATCAAACTGCCGATCTTCTGGAGCGAAGGGCGTATTACAAAGGATTCTTTCCTTGCGGATATGGGGATGATCCCTTTCCTGCTGCTGGGGGCGGTTCTGGGTATCGTTCTTTTGAAGAAACTGCCCCAGAAAGTTTTTGAAAAGGCTGTTCTCTTCCTTTCCGGTCTTGCGGCAATCAAACTGCTTATCCCGTAAAAAAAAGGGTGGAAGATCTGTGAGATCAACCACCCTGTCAGAGAAAAAGAATATCAATCTCTTAAAGTGCCATTGCCTATCGCTACATATTTATAGGTGCAGAGTTCTGCCGGCCCGACAGGCCCTCTGGCATGGAGTTTATCTGTACTGATTCCCACTACTGCCCCCATACCGTAATCACCGCCGCCGGAAAGACGGGTCGAAGCATTGACAAGGACGGAGGCAGAGTCCACGCCGGAAGTAAATCTTTCCGCAAGAAGCAGGGAGGAGGTAATGATCCCGTCGGTATGTCCGGAACCGTATTTTGCAATATGGTCCATGGCTTCTTCTATTCCGTGAACGATTTTAATGGAAAGAACAGGGGCAAGATATTCTGTACTCCAATCCTCCTCTGTGGCTTTTTCGATCCCCGGAAGAATGCAAAGAGTTTCGGCACATCCTTTTAAGGTCACTCCTTTTTCCTGCAAGGCTTTTGCCACTTCCGGCAGGATCAACGGAGCGGACTTGGCATCAACAAGCAATGTTTCCAGAGCATTGCAAACTTCCACTCTCTGACACTTGGAATTGACAATAAGGGATATTGCCATATCTTTATCGGCGTCTTCCGCAATATACTGGTGACAAATCCCGTCATAATGTTTGAGGACAGGGATCCTTGTCCCTTCCGCAATGGCTTTGATAAGACTTTTGCCGCCGCGGGGGATAATGAGATCAATATATTGATCCATTTTCAATAATTCGGAAACAACTTCATGGTCGGTGCGTTCAATGAGGATCACCGCATCTTCCGGCAGCCCGGCTTCCTTTGCCGCTTCCCGCATGGCTCCGGCAAGGACTTTATTGGTACGGATGGATTCAGAGCCGCCTTTCAAAATCACGGCATTACCGCTTTTCAAAGCTACTGCGGCGGCATCGGTAGTCACATTGGGGCGGGCTTCATAAATGATGGCGATTACGCCAATGGGGATGGCGATTTTCTGTACTTGAAGTCCGGAGGGCATCGTTTTGCCTTCCAGGATCTTTCCTGCCGCATCCGGCAAGGCGGCGGCTTCTTTCAGGCGGTTCATCATATAGGTGAAGATTTTTTCCGTTACCGCAAGTCTTTTTCTGAATGCTTCTGTCAGATTCGGTGCCGCGGCAAGGTCTTCCCCATTGGCTTTGAATAGTTCCTCCTTACATGCGGCAAGTTTTTCTGCCATGAGGTAAAGAGCCTTTGTTCTTGCTTCACCGGAAAGCTGTTTCATTTTCCGGGAGGCTTCTTTTGCTCTGGATGCGATTTCCTGTATATCGGTCATGTTCATTTTCCTTTCCCATAAAAAATAATATATGGAGGTAATTTACCTTTTATTTCCTGTATTTGCAACTTTTTTCCGTAAAAAAGAGAGAGATTTGACTATATAATCGTATTGTGCATCACTCAAAGCATACAGAGTTGCTATTTTTCTTTGCAGTTGATCCTCATTTACGGCTTTGCCCTGTAAGATATTTTCGACAGTATCGCGTATTTCCTTATCCTCTTTATTTGTTACATCCGGCAATGGGAGCAGCAGAAGATTTTTTTTCAAAATTTTCAAGTCTCCGAAAGTATGGATATAATAAAAATCCAATACGGTGGAATTGAGAATGGCAAGAAGTGTTTTTATATGGATCCGGGGTATGCGGGGAATCAGGATATTGGCACTGTTCAGGACAAGACTTTTCCGGTCGTCATAGGCAAAAACAAGGTGGCTGGAAATAAATTTATAAATAAGTTTTTCTCCAGCATAATAATACTCTTTTTTTGCGGTCTGCTGGAATTTTTCAGGCTGGAAAAAAAGAAAATTTTTTGCCGGCGAAAGCGTATAGGCATGTACCTCTTTTCCTGTATAGACTTTTTCCATGCCGGGAGAATATTTTTTACTTACTTTTCTTTTGTTGTCCCCGGTAACGATCCCCAGAGCAAAAATACTTTTGGAGAGATCATATTTTTTCCTTTTCTGCATACAGGAAAGAATAATGGAAACTTCTTCATCCGGAAAGGTGAAAAAATTTCCTTTCTTTTCCAGAAATTCTTTGAGAGAAAAAGTCCGTTCCTTCCCGTTGCGGATAACGGAAAATTCTTTTTCCGGAAGGGATTTTTTTGTATGGAAGATCACCTGTTTGGTCATAACGGAAGTAAAAATATTTTCTTCGGGAAAAGAGATTTTTTCCAGTGCCGTTTTTTGCAGGATATATTTACGGATATTTTCATGTTTCCTTATTTTCAAAATCGATTCAGGAAAAAGAAAAGCGCTGGTGCCGTTTTCTTTGAGCATT
Source organism: Lentisphaeria bacterium (assembly GCA_017629515.1). Taxonomy (GTDB): domain Bacteria; phylum Verrucomicrobiota; class Lentisphaeria; order Victivallales; family UBA1829; genus RGIG5327. The sequence continues at coordinate 19,298 of JAGBXB010000084.1, forward strand.
TGAAAACTTTTGACAAAAAAAGCAGAAAAACTTTCATGGTATATATTTTTGTTTTCATCCGTAAAAGCGCTGGAAACTGCCCCCCAGGGGGGATTGGTGGCAATGAGAGTGAAAGAAGTTTGGAAAAGTTTTTTTATGCGGGGAATATCCCTTTTTTCTTCCGCTTTTTCTGTAAGGAAATCACAGCAGAAAATATTGGGGGAAAAGACATGATTTTTATATTTGCACAATAAATTGATTTTTGCAATGAAAACCGCATCGCTGTCCCGGTCACACCCCCATACCTGATCCGGGGATGTAAAAATATCCGAAAGAAGAAATGCCCCGCTTCCGCAACAGGGATCCAGAAAAAGGATATCTTTTTTATTCTGATGATTTTCCAGAATGGTTTTTACAGTTTCTCCGGGGGTGTAATAGGCTCCGGAAGTATTTTTTTCCCCTTCGGAAAGCATGCTTTGAAAGAGGATGCCAAGAATATCTTTTTCCCCGTCTGGAAGCATGGAACTTTCAAAACAGGCAAGATGTCTGCCAGGATAAGCAGCAAGAACTTTTTTTACATGTTCCTTATGGAGGATATGATGTTTTTCCAGTAAAAGAATCGCAAGGGAATAAAGAACATCTTTTTTATCCAGTTTTTGTTCTTTACAGATGGCAAGAATATTTTCCACATAAGAAATATTTTTTTCATTGGAAAAATATTCCACAGGAATGATATGCTTTTGAGAGCAGCTTTTATTTGCTCCATGCAGAAGTCTGCCATCCGGTTTGGTTTGAAGCCGCTTCCAGTTTGCCATCGTTTCCTGTGATATATATTTTTTTTTCTTCACGGAAATATCCTGTCCGGAAATGTCCCTTTGATCATTTCCCTTATTTTGTTCTCTTTCTTTTGAAGCAGGCGGGAAGAATAATGGAAACAAGAAGTGTCACCCCCAGAAGAAGAGGATAATAGAGACATTTCATCAGTTCAAAGGAAGAGATTTTTATCCCGCTGCCGGAGGCGATCCCGGTGGCGATCAGAATCTGGGCACCATAGGGGATAAGTCCCTGAACAGCACAGGAAGCGGTATCCAGAATACTGGCAATGCGCCGGGGCTCACATTCGTATTTGTCTGAAAGATCTTTTGCCACAGGACCTGCTACTACGATCGCTACAGTATTATTGGCGGTAAAAAGATTCACAAGGCCGGTCAGAAGCATGATACCGAATTCACAACCATATTTTCCTTTAACGGCAAACTGGATCTTTTCCAGTAAATATTTGATCCCCCCGTTATGCCGGATCATGCCCAGCAATCCGCCGGCAAGGATGGCGACGATCAGGGTTTCCGCCATTCCCAGAGAGCCTTTCCCCATATTGCCCATTGCTTCCCAGAAGGTAAGAGAAGAGCAGAATATGCCGGAAATTGCAGAAAAGACCGTGCCGAGAAAAAGCAGCATCATCACATTGAGTCCTGCCAATGCTCCGGCAAGGATCAGTATATAGGGTGTTGTGGCAAGAAAATGTTTCCAGGAGAGAGGGGCCAGTTCTGCATGGGCGGCTTCCGGGGCTTTGGTGAAGAAATAGATGAGTATGGTAAAAATAGCCGCAGGCAGGATCATTTTGAAATTCATAATGAATTTATCCCGCATTGCCACATTCTGCGTTCTGGTTGCCGCAATGGTGGTATCGGAAATCATAGACATATTGTCTCCGAACATGGCTCCTCCGATAACTGCTCCCAGTGCAAGGGCCGGGGAGAGATTCATGGTGGTGATCAGGCCTGCGGCAATGGGGGTAAGTGCGGCGATCGTTCCGCAGGAAGTGCCTATGGCAATGGAGATGAAACAGGCAAGGAGAAAGAGTTCCGGCAGGATCATGGAATCGGGGATGAGGTGCCGGGAGATCAGGACAGCAGCATCCACCGCTCCTGCCGCTTTCGCTGTGGCGGCAAAAGCTCCTGCAAGGATGAAAATAAGACACATGATCATGATATTATTTTCTCCCATGCCTCTGGCATAGATTTCCATTTTTGCTCCGAGAGGTTCCTTTCTGTTCAAAAGAAATGCGGAAGCGGATGCTACAAGAAAGGCTACCGGCATGGGTACTTTATAAAAGTCCTTTGCCCAGATGGATAACCCCAGATAAAAAAGAAGAAATATCAGAAAGGGAATAAGGGCGGCAAAAGAGGGAGGATTGGAATTTTTCAATTTGCCGTCACAGGAAGGTGTTGCGGTGGTGGAAGTCATTTTTTTGTCCTTTGTTTTATTTTTTTTCAATCGCGGAAATTGGTAAGAGCACGCAGCAGGAGACCTGCCACAGGAAGATCATATTCTCCGGGAATACGGTGTATGACTCCGCCGGGGATCTGGGGCGTACTGGGGAAAAATTGTCCATATACATTGTGGATCGTGTGATTATAGCCAACTCCGGTCACACAACTTGCCGCCTGTTTGTTCCACCCGAGAAGAAAGTCCAGACATCTCTGGGAATAAAAAAGATACTCTTTTTTGCCGGTCAAACGATAGGCGGAAGCAAGAACAATGGATTTGGTAAGAGCTGAAGAGGTGGACGCAATGCTGTGATGCACAAGGGTTATGGGACTGTCATTGAAGAACGGCGCACCCGGAGGAAGATCGTTGCGCATATTTCTGCCGTAAGGCAAGGGCATATTGCTGTCAATACCCAGGAAACGGAACTCTCTTACAAGCATGTCGCAATATTTTTCCAATGCTTTTTTCCATTCCGGAAGCGAGTCGGAGTCAAAGGCATTTTCAATGAGGTCAGCAAGAAAGACCATACCGGAATGAGTATGACCGTATCCGCAATCCTGAAAGGCGATTTTTTCATTATCCAGTCTGTCCCGGAATATGCCGGAAGCCTCACCTTCCTGTATCTGACAGGAGAGGACTTTTTTCATGTTTTCCATGATCCTTTTCCGGTATTCTTCCTTTTGGGTTGCGTAAAACAGATCACTTGCGGCAGCCGCAGCAGCAAGATCCATTCCGGTACAGTTTTTTCTGTTCTGCCAGTAGAATACCACTCCCTGCGTCCCTCTGGGAAGATTCTCCACCGGAGGGACATAGGGAGTATCAAAGAAAGAACTTTTTTCCACATAATCCCATATTTTTTCTGCGAGAGCAAGGTTTTCCGAAGCATAAAGGGGATCTTTTTCCCGGAAATAAAGGGAACTTCTTGCCAGAAGACGGCAGATATTGTAATGATCGGAAAGGGGTGCGGGGGAGTTGTAATAATCCCTGTGGCCCCAGCCCAGAGGAATGAATTGACAATCGTAAATAAATCCTTCCGGAGAGACGGTTTTGCGGAAATAATCCAGTCCCCAGCGCAACTCTTCTTCAAAAAGTCCATCTTCCCAAACGGGATTGCTTACTTCCGCATAACGCAAATATCCATAGAGCGCGGCAGAACAGCCGTCATGCCAGCAGCGCAGGTCTCCGGATTGATGATAGCCGCCCCGCATATCCAGTTTTTTTTCTGTACCGGCAAGGTGATCCATTTCCTGATGGCAAACTCCAGCCCAGCCTTTTATACTTCCGCATCTCTGCCAGGTGAAAAAATTCGTGATAAGCCGTTCCAGATGCTGATAGGGGTTTTCTTTGATAACAAAATTTTTACTGCATTCCCCGCCGCAGCATATCCTGTAATCGCCGGGAGTGGTGACGGAGGTGAAGTCTCCGGTATAAACATCGCCGTTTTTTTCAAGTTTGCCGGTGAAAACATCCTTCCATGTGACGGAAGAATCGATCGTCTGGATGTGGAATTCATCCTGTTGCGGTTGGTCAATAATAAAAAATTTCGGAGAAGTGGGCCGGTAACCGATATGATTATATTTAAACATATTTTTCCTTTCGAGGTAATTTCAAAAGTCTTCAAAAGTCAGAAAAGGTATGACCTTTGATCTGCAAAAGGAGCATTTCCGGCAGTTGCCGCAGTGGGGTGCAGCCTTCTCGAAATGAGTATTTTGAGCGGTTGTTCACGCACCCGCCCCAAATTACCTTTTACATATCTTTGTTTCCATCCTTTTCATTTGTTTTATGTGCCTTTTTCAATTCCCTCCTGTGTTTTGAATTTTTCCTCCAATAATATACTCATTCATTTCCTGTATTACAACAGAAAAACTTTTTCTTTTTCTGTTTTTACCGGGAAAAATGTTTTTCCCGTGTATATTACATCAAATGACCGGCGTGAAAGAAAAACTTTTTCTTTTTTCAAAAAAATACAGAATATCTGCAAGATTAAACAGGAAAAATAAATTGTTTTTTGATTTTACTCTTGAAAAATCCTTTTCTGAATATCATATTATCTGTATATATTTATTTTTATTTGCCGTAAGAAGTTCATTTCTTTTGCTTTTTACGGCTTCAAACCATTAAACGGAGGTCGTGAGACTATGGCGGTCAAAACTGGAAAGTGTGCCTGCAAAAAAAGCTGCAAGGCAACGAAAGAAACCCCTGCAAAAGCAGTGAAAACAGCAAAGAAAAGTGCAAGTAAAAAAGTCAATGTTGCCTTTATCGGTTATGGTATCCAGGCACGTACTGTACTTGTGCCCAACTTCATCAAACAGGCAACTGTGGTCGTTAAAGCAGTTTGTGATTGCGATAAAGTCCGCCGGGAAGCCGGTGCGGAATTTGTCAACAATTACTACAGGGAAAACAAAAAATCAACCCTTGCGAAATGTAAAGCTGTTGCCGATTTCCGGGACATCCTCAAGGATAAAGATATTCAGGCGGTATGTATCGCAACTCCCGACCACTGGCACGCATATATTTCCTGCGAAGCCATGAAAGCAGGTAAAGATGTTTATTGCGAAAAGCCCCTTACCTACTCTGTGGAAGAATCTGTGCTTGTGATGAAAGCCCAGAAAAAATTTAAAAGAGTTTTCCAGACCGGTGCCATGCAGCGTTCCTGGCGGGAATTCCGTACCGCCTGTATGATTGTGCGCAACGGCTGTATCGGCAAGATCAAATATGTGGATTGCAACTACGGCAACACTTCCGCACAGGATAATACCGATATTGCCAACTTCCCCGCCAATCTGGGCGGCCCCTCCCACCCCCACCGCTTCTTCTGCCAGTGGGATGCTCCCAATAAAAAAGTGCAGGATGTTGCCACCGAATCCGCTCCCAATAACGATGTGGACTGGGATATGTGGCTGGGCCCCGCCCCCTATTCCCCCTATTCCGATCAGTGCGCACCCCGTGGCGTCAATAAGTTCTATCCCATGTTCTGGCGTTTCGATGACAACTACGGAACAGGTTACAACGGTGACTGGGGAGCCCATCACCTGGATATTGCCCAGTGGGGATTGGATATGGATAAATCCGGCCCGGTAAAGATCGTTTGTTCTGAAGAAGCACACAGTGTGAATCCTCTGCACGGCGGCCGCCGTCAGTTCGGTATGAAGTTTGTTATGGCAGACGGTACCACCATCTTCCACAATCCTTTCGGTGTATGGGGAACTGTTTTCTACGGAACAAAAGGTATCGTGGCAGTCAACCGTGGCAAGATCGCTGTCTGGACAGGCAGAGGAGTGAAACCCACTGCCGCCATCCGCAAAGCTCTGGAAGATGCCTCTTATGACAAAATGAAACTTGTTTCCGCTTCTGTCGGTGCAGATTACGGTTTCGACCCCACCCACAAGAAAGATGACAGATTGCAGAATTGTCTGGATACTCTGGATAAGCACTTCAAACTGGAAGAAGCTCCTGTTCAGCTCTACAAGAGCCCCTTGCAGGAACAGAACTTTGTGGATTGCTGCATCTCCCGTAAAGAGACCATCTCCCCTGCGGAAACCGGTGCCCGTACATCCATCCTCTGCCAGTTGTGCAATATGAGTTATGTATATGACTCTTCCTTTGACTGGGATCCTGAGAAATGTACTTTTGCCAACAATACCGGAGATCCCGCATGGCTGAAACGCGCATACAACCGTAACGGCTGGGATATCAAACTCTGATTTTCCTGAATTTTTTAGAGGCTGCTGTAACTCACAGGGTTGCAGCAGCCTTTTTCTGTTCCGGGGGAGGGGATTTTTTACAGAGAAAAAAAATTATTTACCCGGATTGAGAACATAAAGAACCATGGCGCAAAGCATGAGAAACGCCATGAGAAGACGCTGTATCCAGACTTTTGCCGGAACTTTTCCCTCTGTCTTCTCCCAGCCCAGATGCAGAAGTATGATCCCCAGTATAATGGAAATGATCCCTCTTCCGGATTGGAGGATATTGCCGAAAACCACTCCGGAAAGGCAGAAACAGACCAGAAGAAGCAGAATAGAGGAAAAATAACAGAAACTGTAAGGGAGTGTATCCCGAAGTTCCTTTCCGGAAGGTTTGTACCGGATGAGGAAGAACAGGGCAATGATCCCCAGATTTGTGAAACATACCCCCATTCCCGCAAGGGATTTCACAAAAGAATTTTCACCCTGTATGACCTGCATAAGTCCGCCGAGACATATATCGCAGAGTGCGTAAAATATTACCGAAGTAAACAGCCAGAAGAGACTTTTCGGACTCATTGCCAATCCCGTAAGGTTCATCCCCGCCGCAGCAAGGGAACACAGCAGGACTGCCAGAGATTGCCATAAAGAAATATCCTGTCCCAGAAGTGAGGCAATAATGGCAAGGGGAATAAGTTTCAATCCCAGAAGAGAAGAGGCACGGCTTGCTTCCACTTTTTTCAGAAGAATAAAGAAACTTGTCTGTCCGATGATGAATGTAGCAGCCTCTCCGTAAAGATACAGATAGAATTTCCAGTTGTCAAAAGGTATCGTTACATAAAAAAGACTTGCCAGAAGGCAGATCAAGCCCCCGGCAGTCATTACGATCTGGGAAAAAACAGAAAGTTTCACCGGGTCTTTATACTTGCGGATAAAAGCACGGGAAAAAACATAACTTGTACTCATGAAGAAGGCGGATAACATTCCTGTAAGGATTCCGGTAAACATATAGATTCTTCCTTTTATTTTTCCGTAAGATCCACTACCGGGATCGTCTCCCAGGCAATACATTCTGTCCGGGGTCTGGGAGGTGTGGGCAGATTCTGTGCTTCCAACTCTTTCTGCAAAGGATAACGGTGGAATGTGGTATGATTTACCTTCATTCCGCCATCCTTATAAAAAATGGTATTATCCAGTACATTCCCATCCGGATCCTGCATGGATAGTTCGATCTCATTTTCTCTCACATCCACTCTTGTCAAACTGAAATCCACCGTACTGCAATTGGGACCGGAATTGATGTAAACCGGGAAACAGATATTTTCTGTGTCAAATTTTTCCATGGCATAGGGGTAACGGAGTTTGCCGTTTTTCCCCAACGCCCCGTAAACTTCACCGGAAACCGGATCAAAGCGGAATGGACAATGCACATCCCCGCAAAGCCAGAGATCCAGTTTACATTTCGGGTTTTCCCCGTAAAACGCCTCCTGTGCAAAAGAAGCGATCCTTTCCGCATAGTAGGAAGAGATCCAGGCAAAGGGGGCGGCATGGGCAAGAACGATATGATATTTTGCCTTTTTGCACTCCTCTTTTTCCACTTCCTGCATCAGCCATTCTTTCTGTTCCGCAAGGTATTCATCCAGATCGGTGCGGACTGTATAAAGATGGGGCATAGCCGCGTACATGGCTTTATCTTCTCCTGTATCCAATACAAAATAATACACATCCCCCCGGCGGAAAGAGTAATAGGTTCTGCCGAAAAGTCTGGGGAAATGCTGGGATTCCCCCCGCAGTTCGTGATTGCCCCTTACAATGGCAAAGGGCTGATTGTAATTATGATTTTTTATGATGTCGATATAGGAATCAAAATAGATTTTATTGAGATCCGTACTTTCAGAAGAAATATCCCCCAGAGAAGCCATGAAATCCGTACCGGCAATATTGTCTGTTTTCATAAAATTTGTGATAAGTTTTTTCTTCCCGTGGGTATTGGTCTGGGTATCGCTTAATGCAAAAAAGGAGTGACAGCAGCCTTTGTCCGGGAAAGTCCGGAAAGAATCTTTTGCCACGATCTCTATGGCAGGGGCAAGTTCATCCAGACGCAGAATCTGATATTCATAAAGGGTATTTTCTTCCAGATCTTCCAGATGAAATACATGATTTTCCGCAGGAAGTTTCTGTCCATACCCTTCTGTCCATTTTTCCAGCCATTTTTCTTCTGTTTCCGCTTTCCTGTACCGGATGCCGCAAATGACTTCCGAATAGAAAATTACTCCGATCTTCATACTGTGAACAGAGGGGGTGAAAGCAAAGGGCGCAGTACGCAGTTCCCTGCATTGCCGCAGAAGCATTTTATAATAGGCAGAACTTAAAGCGGGGCCTGCATTGAGAATGAAACTTTCCGTCAGTGGCATAAACGTAAAGAGCCAGGATGCTCCGCCCCGGTTGGTGAGCGCTGCAAAGGTATTTTCCCCTTTTCGCAATTTCATGCGGAAAATATTTGTAAGGGGATCTGCCGGGCCGTTATTACCGTGTTTGCCCAGATCCACAGCCTCTTTGCCATCAATAAATGCAGTAAACCACCAGTCCACGCCAAGAGAAAAGGTAAATGTGCCTTCGTGGGAAGCCGTAATGGTACAGAGCATCAATGCACCGGATTTGATAGGAGCTTTGAATCCACGCAGATCATCCAGATCAAAAGTTTCGCCGTTTTTCATTGTAAACGGATAGGTTTTTCCGGGAAGAATGCCGCTTTTTGAAACAGAACGCGCATCTTCTGCGGTAAAAGCATCATCAAAGGAGACGGACCAGCTGGAAATATGGATCTCTTCAGAAAAAATTGTACTCATATTTACTCTGCCTTATTTTACTTTTGCTGTTTTTCTCATTAATATACAACAGAAGAATTGTATTTCCATTGGAAAAAACTTTTTCCTTACAATTTTCCCTCTGTAAAAAATTTCCGGATAAGTTCTGCTGTCTCATAATCATACTGCATATTTACATGGGCGGCGGAAGTTTCCGCAGTATAATGGGCATCTTCCGCAAGTGCGGAGGTCTTTTCCACCAGACCGTCACTTTCCCTGCTCAAAAAAAGTTTTCCCGGCCAGTGACCGTTATTGGTACTTACAATGAGAGCCGTTTTCAAATGGGCGATATCCGGAGTCGTCACAGATTTTCTTGCAGATAATTTCAAAGCATGAAGCGGTTTCCAGATACACCCGGCAAAGGGAAGAAGAAGCGCAATATCCGCTAAACGGGAACCATAATGAGGTGTCCCTGCACAAAGGAGAAGTTTTGCATTTTCCGGCTTGTTTTCCGCCAGGAATTCCCTTGCAAGAAGTCCCCCCATACTGTGTCCGGCAAAATAGAGATTTTCATATTTTTCCGGATGGGCAGCATGGATCTCTTTTGTGAGAACTTGCAGACAATTTTCAAAAGAAGAATATCTTGTGGGCAGATCGGGGGTAAGGATATGGGGGAAATCTTTGTGCAAATGTTTTTTCCAGTATTGCATATCTTTTGCCCCCCGGCAGAAGCCGTGGATGAGTATGACAAGAGTATTATTGAAATCTTTTTGAGTATTTGTATCCATAGAGAACCTTTCCCCGGATAATATATCACAAATGCAGAAGATTGCAACAGAGGGAAACGATAATATCAAACATTCCTTTTGTGTATGAAGCGGTAAGATGTGCCATGAAGGGAAAGAGTGACGGCTTCATATTTTTTCTGCCCTGAAAATAAAAAAAACTCAAAACAGGAGTTTTGAGTTTATCAGGACAAAAAAATGGTGGAACCAGACGGACTTGAACCGCCGACCCGGAGATTATGAGTCACCTGCTCTAACCGACTGAGCTATGGTTCCGTCCGAGATCAGAAATGTAAACTTACCCTATTAACATACATCCACTTTTATAAAACGCAAATCACTTTTTATTTTTTTTATGATATTTTCCCTCTTTTTCATACAGTATTTATTGAAATGCCGGAAAAATGTGTTATTGTAATACAGTTTTACCGTATGCAACCTGACTTGAAAGTCGGCAGGAGAAAAATATGATCGTTAAAGAATCAGATCCCTTTTTCCCGGAAAATTTCCGGGAGAAAAATGGACGGAAAGCAGAAGAGCAACTTGCTTTTTATCTGAAAAGAAAATATCATGCAGATAAAAACTTTTTCGTAATTAATGATCTTCGTTTCCCGTTTCTGGATTCATTTGTGCAGATCGACCATCTCATCGTCTCAAAATACGGTCTTGTTATCGTGGAAAGTAAAAGTGTGACTTCCAAAGTCCGTTACAATGAAAAAGGCGAATGGTTCCGGTTGTGGGATAATCACTGGGTGGGGATGCCCAACGCTGTGAAGCAGGCGGAACGGCAGGGGGAAGCACTGAAAGAACTTCTGAATAATAATCATACTTTCCTGCTGGATAAATACCTTTTCGGGCGTTTACAGAAAACTTTTGCCAAAATGAGGATCGATCACATTGTTGCTGTTTCCGATCATGGAAGTATCTGCCGGCAGGGTGAGGATATATATGTGAATAATGTTTGTAAAGCGGAAAGTGTAACCGATAAAATTGAAGAAATTTTCCTTGCCTGTGAAAAAAGTGCCGGTCTCTTTTCTTCCGATGCTCTTCCCTGGGATATGAACGAAACAGAGTTGGAAAAAGTCGTGGATTTCCTCCTGAAAAACCATATCCCGAGAGAAGAAAACAAAAACACAGTGCCGGAAGAGGAAAAAAGGGAAAAGCAGGAAGAAAAAAAATCAGGAAATGAACTGGAAGAACAACCGGAAAAGGAAGACAAGATCCATGCTTATTTGTGGTGTCCCCAATGTAAGGGAAAAATCAGTATTTTATGGGGAAACAAATATAAAAGTTACTATTGGCACTGTCAGGATTGCCGGAAAAATTTCCCTATCAATCACTCATGTCCCCAATGTCACGGAAAATTAAAGATCCGCAAGCAGGGAAATGAATATTACATTCATTGTGAGTCCTGTCAGATTTCCGCACTGTATTTTGAAGATAAATGAGCCGGATCAAACAGTAAAAAAAATGCGGGGAAAAACCTTTTGAAAAGTTTTTTCCCCGCAACAGGAATATTACTGCAAGAAATTATTTATATTTTGGCAGCATATTTCCATGGGCTTCGATAAGATCATCACACATGGAAATAATGTCATCTATTTTCATTTCTGCCGCCGTATGCGGATCAAGCATCGCTGCATGGTAGATATGTTCCTTTTTCAAGGTGAGAGCGGCTTCTATGGTAAGAAGATGCACATTGATATTGGTCATATTCAATGCCGCGCACTGGGGCGGAAGAGCCCCGACAAATGTCCCCTGTATCCCGTTGGAATTTACAAGGCAGGGTACTTCCACAACAGCATTGGAGGGCAGATTGGTGATCAAGCCGTTATTCAGAACATTGCCGCCGATCTCGTAAGGAGTATTGGTGACAATGGCATTGATGATACCCGAACCGTATTCATGGGAAAGCGAGTGGGTGAGAGCCGGATTTTCACAGATCTCTTTATGGCGTTTTTTCCACCCTTCGATCTGATTGACACATCTTCTGGGGTATTCATCCAGAGGAATGAAATACTCGTCGATAAGTTCCGGATAAGCATTTTTGATCCAATAGGGAGTGTATTCGGCATTGTGTTCACTGGATTCGGTAACATAGTAACCGAATTTATCCATCAACTCCAACCGGAGGAGATTACCGTGTTTTTCTTTCCCCCCGCGGTATTTTTTTACGATTTTCCTACCCAGTTTCCGCATTTCCGGGTAAATATCCTTTCCGTTTTTATCCCGGATGGAAAGAAGCCACGCCATGTGGTTGATTCCGGCTATTTCTGTACGGTAGCCCAGTGAATCAAACTCATGGATGGAATTACCTTTGCACTGATAAGGATCAAAAAGTTTGAGGGCTGCCAGAAGAGAATAAGCACAAACCTGTACGGAATGGCAAAGTCCCACGGTTTTCACATTTGTCCCCTGCAGCATGGCTCCGGTAAGCATCGACATGGGGTTTGTATAGTTGAGAAGCCACGCATCGGGGCAGACTTCCTCCATTTCATGCCCGAAATCCAGCATGACGGGAATGGTACGCAACGCACGGAAAATGCCGCCTATACCCAAAGTATCGGCAATGGTCTGTCTCAATCCGTATTTTTTCGGGATCTCAAAGTCGATGACGGTGGAAGGTTCATAACCGCCTACCTGAATGGCATTGACTACAAAATTTGCCCCTTTCAGTGCTTTTTTTCTGTTGGGTACGCCCAGATGGGTTGTGATCTTTGCCCGGTTGTTATTGATATTGCTGTTCAGCACAGAAAGCATTTTTGCAGATTCCTCCAAACGGTTTTTATCAATGTCATAGAGGGCAAAGTGGGAGTCTTTCAATGCTTCACGGCACATACAGTCACCAAGGATATTTTTGGCAAAGACTGTGCTGCCCGCACCCATAAATGTGATTTTTATCATTTTACTTTCCTTTTGTATAACTTATTCTGCACTTCTTGCAGAAATATCATCCAGATAGCACACCGTTTTCGGAATAACTCTGAATCTCAACTGGGAAAATTCCAGCGCATTGATGGTGTATTCAATGGTATAGACTCTCTCTTTTTCCGTAAGTTTGATTTGCTGCAGGATCTGTCCAGGCAGATTTCTGTTTCTGGGTTTGCCTTTATTGTCCAGAACCTGATCGAATCTGGCGTTGATGACATACAGTGTCCCTTTGCCTCTGGCTTTGAAAGTAAGGGCTACTTTCATAGGTTTCGCCGGACGGAAATATTTTCCGTACAGGATCTGGGAAAGGGTCACTGTTCCATTCAGCCGGATAAGGGTATTGCCGCCCTCTTTTACAAGGGAGATCTTTTTATCTGCATCTTTTTCCTGATAACCCCAGAATTTTGCACGGGAGGTCTTTTTGTCGATGCCGTCTTCAAAAGAGCCGTTGCGTATCACAGGGCTGCCGATGGTAAGAGAACGGTAATCGGTGGTATTGTGGTAGGAAGTCCCGTCAAGGGTGAAGTGTTTGTATTTACTGCTTTTCCCTGTCCGGTAATTTCTTGTTACATGGAATTTCCATACCATTCCTTCGGCGAAAGTACCTTCCAGTTTTTTTACGGGGATCTTTACTTCGATGACAAAGCCGTCCTTATTTATTTTTCCTTTTGCCGTTGCTCCCAACTGGATCTGCATATTGCTTCCGGGCTGTTCCACTTCCTGAATGATACCTTTTGTATTGACGCAGAACTGGTAATATTTCATGGAGTTGTTGGGGGGAGCAAGGAAGATCTCAAAAGTATCATCGGAAAAAATATCTTTTTTATCCTTTTGAGTGGCTATTGCTGTAATGGCTTGCGGGAAAGGCTCTTTCGCCTGCAAAAGGAAATAGAGGTTTTCCCTGTCGGAAAGAATACCGATATTGGTGGCAATGGCTGCGGGAATGGGGTTTCTTTCCCCGAAAGTATCTTTGAAATCGCTGATATAACAAGCCTGTCCCCATACGGTATCTTTACCACTTCCGTCAATAACAGGACCATTTTTGACCATGGGGGCACTGCCGGTACGGCTCAAAGATTCTTTATATTTATCATTGGGTCTGATCCAGTATGTTTGCAGTGCGCCTTTTTCAAACTCCACCATTTTTTTGTATTTGGGGTCATTTCCGGCAAGTTTTTCCGCTTCGGCAAGGTATTGAAGGAGAGTTTCTTTTGCGCCGGGTTTCTGCAACACCATAGCTGTACGCTGATCGGCAAAGGGGAAACCTGCGCAACCGGGAGTTTCTTTCCAGAGTTTTCTGCGCAAATCCTGATATTTTTTCATGGCAGGATAAATTTTTCCATAGAAATCTTTTTCCGCTTCCGCCACAGCCTTTTCAAAATCAAAGTCGGGATTCCAGCAGCCTTTACCGAAAAGATACCAGAACTGCCAGCGGGAGGCCTGCAAATACTTGGTGTACCAAAGACCCCGTTTTTTGATATTGCGGTAGTAGTTGGCATCCGGATAGACCATCTCTTCTTTTCTGCCCATGATCCCCAGTTTTTTGTAAAGACGCAGGTCCTGGAGCATCACTTCCGCATAGGGCTGATAGGTGTGATCCACGGCGAAAGAATATTCATAGATATAGACTTTTTTACTTACATTCAGCCATTCTTTCAGCAAGCGGAGCCCTTCCACATTCCGGAGGCAGGAGGGATCTTCCAGAGCGTGGGTATAACAACGTTTTGTTGCGCAGTAGTAGATCGTTGTCCGGGGATCGATCTTCAATCCTTTGGGATAATTCCGGTAGTTCCAGTATGCCCACTGGGAAAGTTTTGCATTGGGATATTTTTCCCAGACCATTTTACTGACATTCTGGGCGAAAACATGGAATCTGCGGGAAATATCCAGAGAAGATCCCCCATCCATTTTTTTGCAGTTTTCACATTCGCAGCAGTTGGTATAAGCATCCACGCAGCCGAAGTTGAATGTAAAGTTTTCTCCATGCTGTTTGATTTTTTCGATCACATACTCATAAACTTTTTTCTCCACTTCCTTGTTGGAAAGGCAATAGTGGAGCATTTGTCCTTCTGTACGGCGTTTGCCATCGACCAGGGCAAAATATTCAGGATTGGTCTTTGCATATTTTTTGGGGGAGAGGGGGGAGGCAAAGGTCATGTGACCGCCGATAAGGACGCGATCCAGCAGCATACGGGCTTCATGGAAATCCCTGTCTGTTTCCAACGCACTTTTTGTACTCTGGCTGGGGCTTTGAATACGGTTTCTTGCCGCCCATTTTCTGCCTTCCGGACAAAGACCGTTGCTGGAAACAGAGTTCAAAACACGGCGGGAGAATACGGGAGCATGGATTTTTCCGGCATCCTTAAAGGTTATATCCGTCTTTTTCGTATAGCGTTCCCCTTTTTCAAAGGGATAATACCAGCGGACGCCCAGATATTGTTCCAGTACTTCCAGTACACCATAATAGGCGGCAACGCCGTTCTGCCCTACGATATAATATTTCCCGTTTACTGTTCCGAGGAAAAAGGCTTCATCGGATGGATTCTTTTTAAGACTGTCAATGATGGAAGAGGGAATATCTTTACTTTTTACTGTGCCGATAACGATTTTTCCGTTTTTGATCCCGGATATATCACAGGAGGTGACTTTCTTTGTATAAAGGGAAAGTTCTTCAAGGGCAAGAACTGCGCCTTTTTCGTTGCTTTTCAGGTCAACTCCGGCAAGAGCTTTTCCGTTTTTTACAAAATCGAATCCCCATGTCATCACAGGGAGCATGGCAAAAACTGCCGCAGTTAATAATGTTTTTTTACGCATGTTTTTCTTTCTTTTATATGGTTTATGTTATTTTATTTGAATTTACACCAGCCGAGTTTTGTGTTCCAATCCGACATCTGGTATGCCCATGAACAATTTCCCAGAAAGCCTTTGGGCGCTTCCGTGTTGCTGTCCGGCCAGACGCTTCCGTAAGGATTCAGGGGATTTGCCGCCCGGAAACTTTCCACATGCCAGTCGGCATAAGTTATATTGAGATTCCGGAACCCGTGAACAGGGCGGACCGGACGGGACGTATTCTGATACCCATAGCATGTACCCGTATCCGTTTCTGTATTGGGGGTTTCCAGAAGAACAAACTGTTTGGATGGTTCGGTGCATCTGTTCTGGCGGATGACCCGCGGACGCACAGTGGCGTTTGTATCGGAAAGAACCATATAATTATAAGCTATTCCTATAGCATGACCGGAGTTCTTTGCGGCAGTGGGATCTGCTGCTTTTGCCACAACACTGGGACATTTGAATACGTTTGAAGGCGCATAGCCCAGCCGCAGTTTGTTTTCCTGCACATTGGTCGTTTGCGCTTTGCTTAATCCCCATGCCCAACTCTGGGAGTGCATATTATACATGGGATAAGCGTCTTTATAGTCGGAAAGGTACAATTGAAGCACAAAACCAACCTGCTTCTGATTTCCAGCGCACTGAATCTGTCTTGCTTTTTCCCTTGCTTTGGTCAGTGTCGGCAGGAGCATCCCTGCAAGAATCGCAATGATGGCAATTACAACAAGTAATTCGATGAGGGTGAAACTTTGGCGTCGCATAACATTCATTATGTATTCTCCTTTAAGTTTGGTTTTTATTCTTCCCATACTTCCCGATTTTTTCATTTTGTGTAATGGAAATTCTTTTCTTTTTTACACAATGTCGCTTATTTTCTGTAAGAAAGTATTTACTCTTACATATTTATAGAAAAGTTTCTATCTATAATTATACAATAAAATATTGAAAAAACAAGAGAAAGGATTTATATTATCTGCGTAAAAAATATTATTATCTGCGTAAAAAACAGGAATGGCAGGATATGGAACGGGAATATTTCAAAAAAAGAATCCGGGAAAAAACTTTCTGGCGGGAAGAGGCATATTTGAATACAAGTACAGGAGCAAACCCTCTGGATACCCTGCATCTGCATCATATTGCCAAAGTAGTCTGCCGTAATGGGGAAACAATTACTTTCCCTCTTGTTCCGGGACCGAATTGGAGTTTTCTTTTGTGTTCTGCGGATGAAAGTACCTGCGAACTGTATGGCGAAAAACGGAAACTCTCCCCCTCCCATCTCCTTGTCCTTTCCCCATCCACTTTCTACCCGGATTACAGGAAAACTGCCGGAAATATCACTGTGGAAAGTTCCGGCAATACCGGAAACTGCGTCCGTTATTATTTCGCTCTGGAAAGAAATATTTTCATTGAACAAATGTTCCATCTGGAAAAAATGCGTATTCTCTCCCTCGCAGAACCTGAAAAAATCTATAAGTGCATGGAGGAACTTTTTACTTTCGTTCAGAAGAACAACGGCTGTGAAAGCAGGGAATTATCTATCCTCCTTTTCCGTTTTCTCACTCTCATTACTGCCGGGAAAAAGTTTTTGCAGGATTTTTCCACTTATGAACGGCTTCTGGAACAGGTACGCCGTTACCCCGGAGAATACTATTCCTTACAAGTCCTGCAAAATACTTTCAAAGTCTCCCGCAATACTTTATGCAGGATCTTTCAGGAAAGAACTTCCATGAGCCCCATGCAATTCGTAATGAAGGCAAGATTGGAAAATTCCTGCTGGATGCTGACAAATTCCACTTTGCCCATTCATGAGATAGCCGAACTTAACGGCTACCGCAATGCCGCCTTTTATTCTGCCGCATTCAAAAAACTTTACGGTATTTCCCCCGCCCGGTTCCGGAAAATGGGCAATGGATTTGATGAAGAATAGCTGGATGTTTTATTGGTGATTTTTTGATCCGTACAAAAAAACGGGGCTGTTGCACCTCTTTTCAGGTTTTGCAACAGCCCCGTTGATTTTATTACTGTACTTTTCTGAAAGATCAGAAGAGAGCTTTCAGAAGAATACCTGCAGCAACCGCAGAACCGATCACACCGGATACATTCGGACCCATGGCGTGCATGAGAAGGAAGTTGTGAGGATCGGATTCCAGACCCACTTTATTCACCACACGGGCAGCCATAGGCACGGCGGAAACGCCGGCGGCACCAATGAGGGGGTTGATGGGTTCTTTGGAGCATTTGTTCATGATCTTTGCAAAGATCACGCCTGCACCTGTTCCCACGGAGAAGGCAACGGCACCCAGAAGGAGGATACCCAGTGTCTGGGCGGTAAGGAACTGGTCAGCGGAAAGTTTTGCACCAACCGCAGTACCCAGGAAGATGGTCACAATGTTGATGAGGGCGTTCTGGGCAGTATCGCTCAAACGGTCAACAACACCGGATTCTTTCATGAGATTGCCCAGCATCAGCATACCGATCAGGGGAGCGGCATCCGGAAGAAGCAGGGCGCAGATGATGACGATGAGAAGCGGGAAGCAGATCTTTTCCACTTTGGAAACAGGACGAAGCTGTTTCATCTTGATCTTCCGTTCAGCTTCCGTTGTGAGAAGTTTCATAATGGGAGGCTGAATGATGGGAACAAGTGCCATGTAAGAGTATGCGGCAACCGCAATAGCACCCAGAAGTTTGGGGGAAAGACGGCTGGCAAGGAAGATGGCAGTAGGTCCGTCAGCTCCACCGATGATACCGATAGAGGCGGCATCTTTAAGGTCGAACTCAATACCCACAAAGTGGAGAAGAACTGCACCGAGCAGAGCAAAGAAGATACCGAACTGGGCAGCACCGCCAAGCAGAGCGGATTTGGGGTTGGCGATAAGAGGCCCGAAGTCGGTCATTGCTCCTACCCCCATAAAGATCAGAAGCGGGAATACGCCGGAATCAATACCCACATTGTAAACCATTCCCAGAAGTCCGTCAGGACCGGAAATACCTGCAAGAGGAATGTTGGCAAGAACTGCACCGTAACCGATAGGCAGAAGCAAAAGGGGTTCAAAGCCTTTTACGATAGCCAGATAGATGAGAATAAGACCAACAACGGTCATAAGAACACGGCCGAGGCCCAGTTTCCAGGTATTTTTGAAGTCCGCAGTGGTGCTGTCGATGATGGCAGAAATACCGGTACTTTCCCAGAGACCTTTGAACAGAGTTCCCCAGGGGGCAAGTCTTTTTGCGGTGATCCCTTCCTGCACAGAATCATGCACCAGGGCAACAGGGGCAAA
This sequence comes from Lentisphaeria bacterium, assembly GCA_017629515.1. Taxonomy (GTDB): domain Bacteria; phylum Verrucomicrobiota; class Lentisphaeria; order Victivallales; family UBA1829; genus RGIG5327. The sequence goes on from JAGBXB010000084.1 coordinate 37,867, forward strand.
GTAGGCAATGATGGTACCGGCTTTCAGAGTGCCGGCTGTTTTCACTGCCGGATTGATGGCGAGGGGTACGGCATTGAGCATATTTTTGCATTTTGCTTTACTTCTGCCGGGAATATCCAGCACGATAAGTTCCCTGCCGGGAGTGACTTTCTGACCTTTGGAAAAGGTGACGGAAAAAATCGTTCCGGAAGCGGCCTTTTTGGCATTGCCCTTGATATCTTTCACGTCTTCTTTATAAACCAGGGCAAGACGACCGTCGGCAAGTTCAAACCACTGGAACATATCATCTTCCAGTTCCTGACGGTATTTTGCCTGTTTGTAGAGGTAGGAAAGTCTTTTTTCGCAGAAAAGAATACCTGCATTTTCTTCTTTTTCAGAAAGCTCATAAAGTGTTTCACCGATCCCGGCTTTGGGATCTTTCTTCATGGCTTCATAAGAATCCGCACGGACAGGGAGAGAAGCACACTTTTCTCCGCAGGCTTTTTGGGCTGTGCAGACCTTTTTGGCAGAAGCACAGACTTTTTTATCTGCTTTCACCGCTTTTTTTGCAGTCTGCGCAAGGAGCGCAGAACCGGCAAAAAGGGTGATCGCAAAAAGGATCATTGTAAGTTTTTTCATTTTATTACTCCTCGATAAGAGCGATGACCTGATCTGCTTCGATCACATCTTTGGGTCCAACCATGATCTTGGCTACTTTACCGCCTTTACCGCATTTGACTTCCTGTTCCATTTTCATGGCTTCCACGATCATAAGGGTGGCACCGTCGGCAACAGTATCGCCTTCATTGACCACAACTTTCACAACAGTACCGGGAAGGGGACTTGTTACTTCGGTTTCTTTTCCGGAAGAAGCAGCAGCAGGAGCAGCAGCGGCAGCACCGGCAGCACCCACTTTCACTTCAAAGGCTTTGCCGTTTACCGTTACTTTGTCGCCGTTGACAGACACATTGAAGGTCTTGCCGTTGGCAGTAACAGCATAGGAAGCAGCAGCACCGGCAGGAGCAGCTTTCTTTTCTTCGGCATAACGGATACCCATGGGTTTGTCACCTTTGAGGAAGGCAAGGCCCTTGTCACCGCAAGCGGCAACGATGAAGATATTTTCATCGGTAACAGGAAGTTTGTTTTCTTCCAGCTGGGCAGTAGCGGCTTTGATGCCAAGTTTGGGATTGGCGTCGTTGATTTCCACAACGGCTTTGGTGGTGGGTTCAAGACCCAGCTGTTCGGAAGCCCATTTCACGATCTGGGGATCGGGTTCGATGGGGGTTTTGCCGAAGTAGCCGAGAACCATTTTGCCGTAACCATTGGGGTCGAGTTTCCAGGATCCATCAGGATTTTTGCCCATAACAGCGTTACGGAAAGCCTGCTGGAAGTAGAACTGGGAAACAGGGGTCACGCTGGTACCGAAACCGCCTTTGGCAACAACTTCACGCATTTCTTCAATGCACTTGTCATATTTGTCAAGGCATTTGTTGTCCCGCATCATCTGGGTATTGGCTGTCAGAGCACCGCCGGGCATGGGGGAGAAGATGATTTCAGGAGATACCTGCATGGATTCCGGAGGCATGAAGTATTTGCTGAGGCAGTCTTTGAAGATTTTTTCCACTTTGAGGATCTTTTCGGGATCGATGTCCAGAGTGAAATCTGTGCCACGGAGTCTGTGATACATGGTAAGGATGTCGGCTTCGCAGGTACCGCCGGAGAGGGGAGCCATGGCAAGGTCGATGATGTCCGCACCGGCAGAGATAGCGGCGAAGTTGCAGGCAACTGCGTTTCCGGCGGTATCATGGGTGTGGAACTGGATCTTGATTTCGGGAGGCAGGATGGCTCTTGCCTGTTTGATGGTTTCATAGACGGTTGCGGCAGTAGATGTACCGGAAGCATCTTTGAAAGCAACAGAGTCAAAGGGGATACCGCTATTAATGATCTCCTGAAGTCTGTCGATATAGAACTTGGGAGTATGGGCATAGGGTTCGGAAAGGTTGGGGGCAAGGCCCATCATGGTAACAGTCACCTGATGTTTGAGACCGTGTTTGGCAATGGCGCGGCCGGAAACTTCCAGGTTGCGCACGTCGTTCAAGGCATCAAAGTTACGGATGGTGGTGATACCGTGTTTCTTGAAGAGTTTTGCATGAAGATCGATGATGTCGCTGGACTGGGAGGAAAGACCCACAACGTTCACACCGCGGGAGAGGGTCTGCAAGTTCACATCGGGCCCCACAGTAGCTCTCCAGAGATCCATCATTTCAAAGGCATCTTCCTGGCAGTAGAAATACAAACTCTGGAAGCGGGCACCGCCGCCGATTTCAATGTGGGAGATCCCGGCATCTTTTGCCGCTGCGAGAGCAGGAAGGAAATCTTCGGTTTTTACGCGGGCTCCGAGACAGGACTGGAAACCATCTCTGAAGGAGCAATCCATAAATTCTATTTTTTTCATAAAAGTAATCCTGATTATTGTTTTGATAAAAAGTTTTGATTTTTTTATTTGTTGTTTGCGTGGAACGCTGCGGCTGCAACTGCTGCTTCAAGATCAGCATCAGAAGCACCGGAAGATGATTTCTTTGCTGCGGCTGCTGCGGCTTTTGCTGCCTCAAATTCTTTGGCGGCAAAGGGGGCAAGCACTTTCTGCAACAAGTACATCATACAGATCATAAGGATAAGAAAGACGTAAACGCCCACCATCCCCAGGACCAGGAGTTTCACTCCATCCATTACGAGACCCATTTGTACTCTCCTTTGTTTGTTTTGTTGTGTTGTTTGTTTATATTAAAAATATAAAATCGGTTTGCTTTCTCACTTCCTGAAAAGTTCAGGATTTTTTACAAGACGCACATCCCCGCTGGAAAACAGAAATTCCTTTCCCTCTTCCACACAGAGAAGCCGCCCGTCTTCTGCAATGTCTTTAACTGTAACGAACCGTCGTCTTCCTGTACTTTCTTCCAGTTCAACATATTTCCCCAGTACACGGTTTTTCTCTTTCCATTCCAGAAAAACCATTTTGCTACATTGCACATAATTAATATAATACTTCAAAAGGTATTCTGCAAGTTCTTCAAGTAATTTTTTTCTCTGAAAAATATTCCCTGTAAGAGAAAACATACTTGCCGCTTTCTGGGGAATGGCATCAAGGATTTTTTGCGGTGTGTTTACATTGAGTCCCATTCCGGCAATCACCGAAAGAGGAGAGTCTTTTGTTTGTGCCGTACATTCACACAATACCCCGCAGATCTTGGCATCCCCGGCAAAAATATCGTTGGGCCATTTAATGAAAATATCCCCATCTGGAATATGTTTTTCCAGCAGGGAAAGGACTGCAAGGGAGGAAACGATGGTGGCACGGAAGGGATCGGTGATCTGTTTCATCACAAAAGAGCAGTAAATATTCTCCTCTCTGCCGGGGGAGAGCCAGCTTCTGCCATTACGCCCTCTGCCGGCACTCTGTTCCTCTGCGGAAATCAAAGTGCAGTCATCCAGAACGGCTATATTTTCCTTTGCATAAGTATTTGTGGAGGGTAGCAGGGGAAAATCAAGGATTTTTATACTTTGCCCATGGGACTGCATGAAAAAATATCTCCGGAAAATGTTTAAAAAAGGGGGAGGGAACTTTTGGTTCCTCTCCCCGTATGAAACTCAAAAATCATCTGCGGTACTGGTACTGCTGACGCACTTTTGGCATCTTCATTTCTTCCAATCCCATTGCGTACCACAATTCGCCAAGTCCTGCATTGGAAAAACTCTTTACCTTATCGTTTGCCAGAGCTTCCCAGTTACTGACGATCACTTCATTATCTGTTTTCTTTTTGGCTTCGGAAAGCACTTTGAATGCTTCCTCTTTTTTATCCATTTTCATTAAGATCCAACTGTAAAGAGCCACCGGCAGAATACAGTTTTCCCCTTTGATGGATCTGCATTTTTTTCTGTAAAACTTTGCCATTTCCTCAAAGGAAGCATGTTTTTTATACATGCGGACAAGTTTGATGGAAATGGTCTGCGGATCCATAAGAAGTGCTTTTTCCAGATACGCATCGGTCATTTCATAATCTTTCAGCTGGAAAGAGAACATGGCACGCATGGCATTGGTCTGTTTGGAAAGAAGGGGACTCCATTTGTTGAGTTTATCAAATTCGCCGCATGCATCCAGCGCCTGACGCAATCCCTGATTCTGCAAACGCTCAAAAGCACTCATCATCTGCTTCTGATTGCCGCCGGGACGGCGCATGAACTGGTTCTGCTGTACTTCCATTCTGTGCCGGGTATCCAGCATGATCTGCTGGATCTTGTTATTGATCCTCCCGGTGACGGCTTTCAAAATCAATGCTACGGCCACATTGACACAGATAAGACCTGCCACCGCAAAGACAATACCCCAGACAATGGAAAGTCCGGCACTCATTACAACTACTGTATAGATGACCGCCGCAAGGACGATCCCGCAGAGAAATGTAAGCATATTCTTTCCGACCTCTTATTTGACGATGGATTTGCCGCTTCCTTCCACGATTTTTCCGCAGACGAAGGGATCAAAGCCGGCTTCTTTACAGAGCCGCATGGTTTCTTCTTCCTGTTCTGCAGGTACAAAGAACACCATGCCCACGCCCATATTGAATACGTGATAGGCTTCCTGTTTTTCAATATTGCCTTTTTCCACGATAAGATCGAAGATGGGGGCGGGATTTTTGATGGCGGAACTTTCAAAGACCGCATCCACATCTTTGGGGAGGATCCTGGGTACATTGTCGATGAGTCCGCCGCCGGTGATATGGGCAACCCCGTCCAGGGAGACTGCAGGGGAATCCATCAGGGCTTTCACTGCTTTCCAGTAGCATACATGGGGTTTGAGAAGAGCCTGACCCACTGTTTCGCCTTTGAGACAATCCGGTTTGCTGTTTACATCGAATCCGGCAGTTTCAAAGAGGACTTTTCTTGCCAGACTGAATCCGTTGGTGTGCAGACCGCTGGAGGGAAGTGCAATGGCAACGTGACCGGGCTTGATGTTTTCTCCGGTAATGATCTTATCTTTTTCCACCATACCGGTAATGATCCCCACAAGGTCAAAATCATTGCCGTACATACCGGGCATTTCTGCTGTTTCCCCGCCGAGAAGTGCGCAGTTGGCGTTTTTGCAGGCGTCGGCAATACCGCTCAAAACATCCGCATAGATGGGATTGCGCAATTTGCCGATACCGATATAGTCCAGGAAGTAAACAGGTTCAGCACCCTGTACGGAAATATCGTTGATACAGTGATTGACAATATCATACCCCACTGTGGAAAAATCCTGTGCCATTGCCGCAACCATAAGTTTGGTGCCCACCCCGTCGATACTTGCCACCATAACCGGGTTTTTCCATTTGGCAAGGTCGATCTGGAAAAGACCGCCGAAGCCGCCGATGGGAGCAAGCATCTCCGGTCTGCGGGCCTGGGCAAGTTTGGGTTTCAGATCTTTGAGAAGAGAGGTTGCAAGGTCAATATCGACCCCGGCTGCCTTATACGTGGAATGTGTGTTTTCAGACATGATGATAACTCCTTTTCTTTCTGAATTATTACCGGGCATTTTCCTGTTGTTTCATAAGATTTGCACTGTTGGAGAAGATCCAGGACTGCAAAGAATTGACGGCGGCGGATTTTTTCATCTGACCGTAAAGTTCCGCTTTTCCTGCTTTGTCTTTGCTCTTTTCTGCAGCAGTGGGCTGTTTGCGGCTGTCAACGAAAATGATGACTTTGCCGCCTGCGGGGAGGTCAGCGGCTCTGGAAAGAGTGCCGGTTGCTGTTGCAGGAATAAGATTGAGTGCAACAAAACGGGCGGGATCATTGCCTTTGGTGAACTCATTGAGTGTGTCATAGCAGAATTCAGGCAGTTTGGAAAGTTTTCCTTTTGTGCCTTTGAGCGCATTGCTTACTTCTGCCGCGGGGTTTTTGCTTGCGGCAACTTTAGCGGCATAGGCACGGGCTGCTTCATTGGCAAGATTGGCGGCTTTTCTGGCAGTAAGGATGGTACGGATCTGTTCTTTCACATCTTTGAAGTCGGCGGTCTTTGCGGCGATGCGGTCAGTTACGCAGGCAACGAATGCGCCGGAATAACCACGGACACTTTTTGCCACAGGATACCGTTCCGTAGTGCCGAAGAGAGCGGAAACCAGCAGAGGTTCTTTGCCGGTTTTTGCCACTTCAACAGAGTTTCTTTTTAGCCAGGAAGTGTCCACCATGGTATATTTGCTTTCTTTTGCAAACTTTTTGAATGCGGCGAGCTGATCGTTGCCGCTTTCGCTTTCCCCGGCGACATTGTAAAGTTTGTCACGGAATTTTCTTGCATCTTCCATGGCGGCAGCTTCGGCTTTTTCAGCAGAAAGTTTCTTTACGATGGCTGCTTTCACCTTTGCAAAGGGCTGTTCTTTGCCGTCTTTGATATAATCCAGTTTGTTTGCTTCATAATATTTCTTTGCTTCTGCATCCTTTACGGGATTTTTTGCAGCATAGACGGAATAGGGGAACTTGATATACACTCCTTTGAGTTTGGGTTCGGTAAGGAGAGTTTTTTCATTTGCTTTATAGTAATCCAGCAACTCTTTGTCGGATACTTTCACCTGATTTTTGAAACTTGCGGCATCAAAAATGATCATGCGGCTGGAAGTTTTTTCCATGGTCATATCCTGGAAAAGACTGATTTCGTCATCTGTGATGATGGCGTTTTCCATCATTTTGCCAAGTTTGTCAGCGGCAAGCATACTGCGGACGGCTTCTTCCAGATCTTTTGCGCCCAGATTCAGCGGAGTGAGATTTGTTGCGATGTAGGCGGAATATTTGGCATTGTCAAAGTTGTTTTTGGCGTCTTTGAATGCCGGGAGGGTTTTGATGAAATCCACTACTTCCTTATCGGAAGCGGTAAGACCGTAATTTTCAGCGGCGACGGAAAGAACGATCCTTGCAAAGATCTGGTCATTGGAAAGATCCATGAAAGCTGCAGGGGAGGCATTGTAAGCAAGAGCAAGGGCGATGGCCTGTTTCTGCATGGCTTTGCGGTACTCTTTAAGTGTAAGTTCTTTTCCTGCCGCACGGCCTACGATGCTGCTGTCAGAGGCGGGCCCTCCGAAGAACATGGAACCATCCACGCCGGGAGTGAAGAACCAGACAAATGCTACGATGATGATAATGGAGAAAAGCCCGAAGAGTATTTTGTTGTGCTTGACAAGCACATTGTTCATTCTTCTGATAACCATTCTTTCTTCCTTTCGTTTTGTTATATTTTTTGTTTTTAAGATAATTTATAAATACAATTATCATTAATTTACATCAGACTTTCTTTTTTTTCAACTGCCGGAAAATTCTTTTTTCGGGAAAATGTTGGAGAAAGTTCTCCGGAAAGGGCGTCCGGAAGTAACGCTGCCGGTCCGGCGGGCGTTTTGAGATTTTCAGAAAAATTCCGGCGTCTTCGGAAAAAATCATATTTTTGCGATAGGCAGCCGCTCTCTGGAGATGAAAATTCAGGATAGCTTCTTTTTGTGTGTTGCTTTGATCCGTTTGCTGTTTTTTCTGAATTTTTTTTACGAAAATGAAATTTACAGTAATTTTCTTTCGATTACACCTTATATATAAAAGAAAAACTGAAAAAAAATATTTTTTTACTTGAAAATTACTGAAAGAGGTTGTATGTTATCAGGCAAGGAAACATGGATTGTTTTCAGAAAATAACACTCGGGAAAGTGAAAAATGTATTTGAAATCAGGATTTAATCCGGAGATTTCAGCTTTTGTGCCTGCAATGGAGTATTGTGCCGTTGAGGATAAATATCAGCTGAATGACTCCCTTATCGGCGATACACTCTATTTCGCCGTTCCCTCTGCGTATAATCATGCGCCGGAGCATTATTTCTCTATTCCCGCATCGTCCATTGAACTGGGCAGACTTATTTCTGTTCATATTTCCCGTTTTGTTTCCCTTTATTCCATTAATACAGCTTTCCCGAGCGTAATGGATTTGTTTGTCACAGTTACTTCCCGTATCTCAAAAGTGCTTTCCCGGGTGTTTTGTTATGTGGGGAAAAAGTATGCTGTGAGGCGTAATAAAAAGAAATATTTTACTGTTTGCCGGCCCTGTGTGCTGCGGCTGTGAGAGAAAGGCAAAGAGTATGGTTGACTTACAAAAATACAGAACAGGATCAGGCACTCTGAAAATGGCCTGCGGAGAGGGAAACCTTTTCAGCAGGATTTTGGCGTGTCGTGGACTTGTTCTGTGTTTTTGTAAAAAAGAAAATACTTTCAAATAAGTAAGAAAGGACAGGTGTTTTATGACGAAGAAAAGAAAAAAACACGTCGGAATCGTAAGATTGGAAGAAAGAGTGCTTTTTGAGGCGGCGGCAGCCGTCGAGGCGGCTAACCTTGCCGCGGAAGAAGCGGAAAATGAGAATGAGCAGAAAGCGGAAGAAACCGCTGAAGATATTGCTGAAAAATTGGAAGAAGTTGCTGTTGCGGCAGGACCGGATAGTGTCATGCTCGGCAATGAGTCCGTCATCCGTGCGGAAGAACAGGCAGAAGGAGTTGAAAGCGAAGAAGCAGAGGGAGAAAATGACGAAAATGTGATCTCTGTGGAAGGCGCAAACGACTTTACTGCCGACGAAAATGATGTGACCGTGACCGGGGATATTACAGACAGCGACGAACTTGACTTCAATGATCCCTCCTCCATCGTTATCGAAAACAGTAATGAAGTGATTTCCGTTGAGGGGAATGTTGCCGGAAATGAAGCGGAAACGGAAGAAGTTTCTGCCAATGAAATTGCCGATGAGATCAAAGCAAATTCTGAACAGGCGGCAAAAGAGGCGGAGGAAGAATCTGTTGCGGCAGGGGAAGAAAAAGCGGAAGGAAAAGAAGACCGCAAAGAATTGGTGATCATCAACTCTTCCACCGCAGATAAAGACGTGCTTATTTCCGAAGTCGGTGAAGGTAGAGACATACTTATTCTGGATACAAATTCCTCCGATCCCATGGCGGACATCAAAGAATATATGGAAAGCAAAGATTATAAATATGATGCTGTCCATATTGTGACCCACGGGGATGATTCCGGACTGATTATCGGTTCCCGTTATGTTCAGGACGGAGCGGAATTCGGAGTAATGAGAGAACATCTTTCCGACGATGCAGATGTGATGGTGTATGGTTGTTCCACAGCTGCTACGGAAAAAGGGCAGGCATTTTTGCAGGATATAGCGGATGCTACGGGTGCGGACATTTCCGCCTCCGTTGATATGACCGGTTCTTCCGACCGCGGCGGCAACTGGGATCTGGAATACTCCATTGGTGAGATCAATGTGGATTCCCTCACCGTCTCCAATAACTGGAATTACAAATTTGATACCATTCATATTGGAAGCACGGCTTCTCCTGGTTTTTTTGCAAATTTGAGTGCTGCCACTCGCACAACATTGATTGATGGAGATTTCGTCATTCTTCACGGAAATGTGACCGAAACTGTTGATATTACTGTTAGTGGTGATACCCAGTTTATTTCTGTTGGTGGAGAAAATTATACTTATACCTTTACTGGGGATTTTACTGTTGGTGCAGATGCAACCCTTACCGTAGGCGGAACTTATACAGATGGTGGTGTTACTTATGATGGCGGTGTTACTTTTGTCGGCACTGTAACAAATCAAGGAACAATTACACTGGATAACTCGACATTTAAGGGTAATGTTACCGGAGGTACAGTAACCTTGAACGATGGTGCTGCCTTAAATATCACCGGGGAAAGTACCGTTACTACTTTGACTGTTGACGGAGGGGCAAATGCTTCTATTGGCGGAACTGGTACTTTGACATTGGCAAATACTATTACGTTATCCGAGAGCCAGACTCTTTCTATCCTGGATCGTGTTTCTCTGCATAATAGTAGTGGTACCGGACATGACGCATATGTGATTCGCCTTGAAGATTCCGGATATCCGTTCAATACTTCTGCTGGAAATCTCATTCTTAATACTACCGGCAGTATTACTACAGCTGGAAATGTTGCTATCAAGGCTTACAGTGATACTGAGGGACAAGGGAGCATCACTGTCTATGGTAATGTTAAACTTGGCGCAGCTGATGCCGGTATTGAGTTTTCCGGCAGAGGTGATTTCCTGATTTCCGGTGGCAACAGTGCAATTACCAATGTTGATTCTGCTCAATATAACAATATGACTGGTGTTCAAATCAGTGGCAACGGGGAATTGGTCATTAATGGCGGTAAGATCAGTGGCTTTGATA